>NZ_JBKFEY010000019.1:0-55244 GCF_046507575.1 Pontitalea aquivivens
TTCGCAAATCCGTCACTTTTCTTGCCGACCCCATATTTTGTTGGTGTTTTTTTGTCCTCCGCGCCGGAAACAGAGTGCCCCCGCGGCCAGGTCGGAACGAACAGGGGGGCAGGATCGCCCCTGCCCCCCCGAATCTACGTCCCGATTCCGCGCCCTAGCGCAGCAACTGGCGTCGCGCGCGCCACAGCGCGGGCAGCAACGCGGCCAGATAGGCCAGATCGACCAGCACCATCAGCATCCAGAATCGGGTGAACAGGATGCCCATCGCAATCGCCGTGCCGATCAGCATCAGCCCGACGCGCCCGCGCGGAATGCGCAGGGCCTTGGGCGAAAAGGTCGGCAGGCGCGAAATCATCAGCACGCCCACGACCCCCAGCCAGATCGCAACGATCATCGGCGCCTCTTGCGCAGGCGCCAGCCCCGACAACGACAGGAACACCGGAAACAGCGCCAGCATGGCCCCCGCGGGCGCGGGCACGCCTACGAAATGCCTGGACGATGCCTCGGGCGCGCCGCGCATCACGTTGAACCGCGCCAGCCGCAGGCACCCGGCCACCGCATAGATCAGCACAAAGATCCAGCCCAGGCTGTTCGCCTCGCCCAGGGCAAAGCGATAGACCAGAAGCCCCGGCGCCACGCCGAAGTTCAGAAAATCGGACAGGCTGTCCAGCTCGGCCCCGAAATCCGACGTGGCCCGCAGCCGCCGCGCGATCAGGCCGTCCAGCCCATCCAGCAGCGCCGCCAGCAGAATCAGCGACACCGCCAGTTCGAACCGCCCCACCATCGCAAAGCGAATCGCCGTCAGGCCCAGGCACAGCGCCGCGATCGTCACCAGATTCGGCACCAGCTGCAGAAAGGGCATCGGTTCCTGTTCGCGCTTTTCCATCCGCGCACCCCTTACCGGATGCCGCCCGTTCGGGCCGGCTCATCCGAGGTCAGATCCGCCAGCACCGTTTCACCCGCGACCATGGTCTGGCCAATGCAAACCAGCGGCGCCACACCTTCGGGCAGATAGACATCCAGCCGCGAGCCGAACCGGATCAGGCCAAAGCGTTCGCCCGTCGCCATCTGCTGACCCTCTTTCACCTCGCACAGGATGCGCCGGGCAACCAGGCCCGCGATCTGTACCACGCCATAGCGCCGCCCGTCGGCCAGTTCGACCGCCAGGCCGTTGCGCTCGTTATCTTCGGACGCCTTGTCAAGCGAGGCATTCAGGAACTTGCCCGGCCGATAGGCCACCGCCGTGATGCGCCCTTCCTGCGGGATACGGTTCACATGACAGTTGAACACCGACATGAAGACCGAAATCCGCATCATCGGCGCCGTGCCCAGGCCCAGCTCGGCCGGCGGGATCGCGGGTTCCAGCAGCGACACCACCCCATCGGCGGGCGATACCATCAGGCCCGCGCGCGTGGGCGTCACCCGCACCGGATCGCGGAAAAAGTAATAGACCCAGACCGTCAGACCCAGGCCGATCCAGCCCAGCGGATCCCAGATCAGGAACAGAACCAGCGTGATCGCCGCGGCGATGGCGACGAACTTGCGCCCCTCGCGGTGCATCGGCTTGACGAAGGTGGACAGCATCGAGACGGACATGGTTGGCCTTTCTTTTCTTTTCTCTTGCTTAGCGCATGGCGGCCCTGTTGCAAACATCGCCCCCGACCGCGCCGATCACATCCCCCGGCGCCCGCGCGGGCCGGATCAGGCACGCCGCCCTGCGGACCTGACCGGCCGGAAACGAAAAACGCGGCCCGCAAGGACCGCGTTTTCCAAAAACATTTCGCCGCAGATCAGCGCTTCGAGAACTGGAAGGACCGGCGGGCCTTGGCCTTGCCGTATTTCTTCCGTTCGACAACGCGGCTGTCGCGGGTCAGGAAGCCCGCGGCCTTCAGCGCGCCACGCAGGCTGGGTTCATACAGCTGCAGCGCCTTCGAGATGCCGTGCTTGACCGCACCGGCCTGGCCCGACAGACCACCACCGGCAACGGTGGCCATCACGTCGAACTGGCCTTCCACGCCGGCCACCTGGAAGGGCTGGCGCAGGATCATCTGCAGCACCGGACGGGCGAAATAGACCGCCATTTCCTTGCCGTTCACGATGACCTTGCCCGAACCGGGCTTGATCCAGACGCGTGCGACCGCATCCTTGCGCTTGCCGGTGGCATAGGCACGACCCAGCGCATCGCGCTGCGGCTCCCGCGGGGCGGCTTCGGCGACGGCGGCGGGGGTGCCCGAAACGGCCGACTTCAGATCGTCGAGGGATTTGAGTTCTTCGGCCATCTCACGCGCTCCGGGTGTTCTTCGGGTTCATCGACTTGACGTCGAGGACTTCGGGCTGCTGGGCTTCATGCGGATGGGCGGCCCCGGCATAGACGCGCAGGTTCGACATCTGCTGACGGCCAAGACGGTTGCGCGAGATCATCCGCTCGACCGCCTTGATCACGACGCGCTCGGGATGCGCGCCTTCCAGGATCTGGCGGGCGGTGCGGTGCTTGATGCCGCCCGGGTGCCCGGTGTGCCAGTAGTATTTCTTTTCTTCACGCTTCGCGCCGGTCATCTGCACCTTGTCGGCGTTGATGATGATGACGTTGTCGCCCATGTCCATGTGCGGGGTGAAGGTCGCCTTGTGCTTGCCACGCAGGCGCATGGCGACGATCGTGGCAAGGCGGCCCAGAACGACGCCCTCGGCGTCGATCAGGATCCACTTCTTCTCGATCTCCGCCGGTTTTGCGGTATAGGTTTTCATCGACTTGTGGCCCTTGTTAGGGTTGTGGAATTCGGATGCAGGCTTTTCCAAGATTCCGGAACGGAAATCAAGCGCCTTCGCGTTCGCTTTTCCATGTAAAATCAATGACCTGGAAAATAGGTATTTAAATACCCCACATCACCCCCCCTGCCCCGGCACCCGATTCAGCGCGCGGGCGGGATCGAATAGGTCATCGAGGACCGCGCCACGGGTGCCGCCTGCCCCTCGGAATGAATGATCACATCGCCCACCGCCAGAACCCGGCCCAGCTTCAGCAGGCGCGCCTGGGCGATCAGATCGCAACCCGCCACGGGCTTGCGCATGAAATCGATATGCCCCGAGGTGGTCACCGCCAGCGCCACCGGCCCGATCCGCGACAGGATCGCCAGATAGATCGCCACATCGGCCAGCGCGAACATCGTGGGCCCCGATACCGTTCCCCCCGGGCGCAGATGCCTGTCGGCCACCTTCAGCCGGACGGTGACGCCATCGCCGGTCAGCCCCTCGATCACGAAATCATCCGCCACCTGCGGAAATTCACGCGCCAGAAAGCCGCTCAGCGCGGTGATGTCCATCTTCGGTTCCATCTTCCCTCCCTCACATCCCGCGCCTAGACTTTCGCCAAAAGGGAGGAATGGCAAGATGAGCGAACTGGTCCTGCGCGAAACCCATGGCAGGGTGGCGCATCTGACGCTGAATGCCCCGGGCAGCCTGAATGCGCTGTCCGATGCGATGCTGGCGGCACTGAAGGCCCGCCTGACCGAACTGGAAGGCGATGGCACGGTGCGTGCCGTCGTGCTGAAAGGGGCGGGCAAGGCCTTTTGCGCGGGCCATGACCTTAAGGAAATGCAGGCCGGGCGGCAGGCCGACGATGGCGGCCAGGCCTATTTCACCGATCTCTTCGCCCGCTGCGCCGAAGTGATGCAGATGATTCCCCGCCTGCCCCAGCCGGTGATCGCCCAGGTCCACGGCATCGCCACCGCCGCCGGCTGCCAGCTGGTCGCCAGCTGCGACATGGCCGTGGCCGCCGAGGCCACGCGCTTTGGCGTGAACGGCGTGAACATCGGGCTGTTCTGTTCCACACCGATGGTCGCGCTAAGCCGGAACGTGCCGCGCAAGGTGGCCTTCGAGATGCTGACCACGGGCGAATTCATCGACGCCGCACGCGCCCGCGACGTGGGCCTGGTGAACCGGGTCGTGCCGCCCGGGGCCCTGGAGCCGGAAACCGCGCGACTGGCCGAAACCGTGGCCGCCAAACTGGGGACCGCGGTCAGGATCGGCAAACGCGCCTTCTACGATCAGGCCGGGATGGATCTGGCCGGGGCCTATGCCCATGCCGGGGCGGTGATGGTGGAAAACATGCTGTGGCGCGATACGGCCGAAGGGATTGCGGCCTTCATCGAAAAGCGCAATCCCGACTGGGCCGGCTGAGGACAACCGTGACGCGCAGGGGGGCGCTGCCCCCCTCTTGGCGCAGGTGCGCCAATTCACCCCCCGAGGTATTTGCGGCAAGATGAAAGCCCGGATCAGCCCAGGGTGGCCAGGGCCGGGAAGGTTTCGAGCAGCCAGAACGAAAAATCCGAGAAACTGCCGGTCAGCATCATCAAGCCCACCGTCCACAACAAAAGCCCCGAGATCCGCTCGATCCGGCCCATGTGGCGTTTCATCCAGGCCATGACCCCGCCAAGCACCGGGAAGAAAGCCGCGACCAGAAGAAAGGGGATGCCCAGCCCCAGCGCATAGGCCGCAAGCAGCGCGGTGCCGCGGGCCAGATCGGCTTCGGTCGCGGCAAGGCTGAGGATGGCACCCAGAATCGGGCCCAGGCAGGGCGTCCAGCCAAAAGCGAAGGCAAGGCCCAGGACATAGGCGCCAAAAGCCGATCCGCCCCGTTCGCCCGCGTCGATGCGCGCCTCGCGGTCCATGAAGCCGATGCGGAAGATACCCAGGAAATGCAGGCCGAACACCATGATCACCAGGCCCGCCAGCGTGGTGAACCAATCCTGATACTGCAGCAGAACGCGCCCCGCCGCCGAAGCCGCAAAGCCCAGCAGCAAAAAGACCGTGGACAGGCCCAGAACGAAGAACGCCGCCGCGATCAGAACCGGGCCGCGCCGCGCGGCCCGGCCCGACATCTCGGTGACCGAGACCCCCCCCATATAGGCCAGATAGGGTGGCACGATCGGCAGCACGCAGGGGCTGAGGAATGACAAAAGCCCAGCCGACAGCGCCACGGTGGCAGCGGGCAGGAAGGCGGCATCAAGGATGAGGTCTATTTCGAACATGTCCGAGACTTATCCCAATGGCGCGCCCGCGTCACCGGGCGCGATGTCACATCGGCGTGGGCCCCGGATATGGCCCGGAACCGCCAGCGCCCCCTGACAAAAACTGCCGGGCACGGGGCCCGGCAGTCGGATCGTGATCGGATCAGCGGCCCAGCGACCACCAGCCGCGGCGACGGGGCTTGTCATCGGCGCCAGTGTCGGGCGCAGTGTCGGCCCCGGTGTCAAGCGCAACGTCGCCCTCATCCCGTTGCAGGCCCGGCAGATCCGGCATCTCGACCGGGGTCTGGGCCGGGGCTTCACCGGGGGCTTCGACCGGGGCCTCTGACGGCGGCGCGACGGGACTTTCCTGCGGCGGTGCCACCGGAGCCTCGGGCGGGGTCACAGCCGGAACTTCGGCGGGAACCTCTGCCGGAGGGGTCTGATCCGGCTGGCCCGGTTCGGCACCTGCCGTCACCACAGCGGCCTTGCGGCTGCGGCTGCGCTTCGGCCTGACCGGGGCTTCGTTCGCCTCGGGCACCGCTTCGACCGCCTCGGGGGCAGCCTCCTGCGCGGCGGCCCTGGTCCGGGCACGGCTGCGCGCGGGCTTTTTGGCCGCCGGTGCGGCCGCTTCGGCCTGCCCCGCTTCGGCCTGCCCCGCTTCGGTGGCGGGCTCGGCCTCGGCCTTCTTGCGGCGGGCGCGGCTACGCGGTTTCGGCGCGGGTGCCTCGACTGTTTCGGGCGCTTGCGGCGTGTGTTCGACCGCAACAGGTTCCGCCGCAGCTGCGGTCACAGGCTCGGCCAGCGCGGCTTCGGCGGCAGCCGGTTCTTCTTCGGGCTCATCGGATTCTGCCTCGGCCCCGGTTCCGGTGCGATCCGCCTCGGCCTCGCCATTGCCTTTCTTGCGGCGACGGCGGCGGCGCTTCTTCTTGCGCGGCCCCTCTTCGCCGGCATCTTCGCGCGCGCTGTCCCGCGCCTCGGCTGCGTCTTCGGCCTCTTCGGGCTCTTCGGGCTCAAGGATCAGCTCTTCCTCGGCCTCGTCGATCTCGGCCATCAGCCGTGCATCGACGGATACCGCCTGGCTGACCACCTCGGGCACGACGCGCGTCGCGGTCTTGAACTTCTCGATCGCAAAATCGGGGCTGACCAGCGCCGGATCGGCCTCAACCCGGACCGACATGCCATAGCGCGCCTCGATCCCCGCGATATGTTCGCGTTTCGCGTTCATCAGGTAGTTGGCCACCGCGACCGGCGCCTTGACCAGCACCTCGCGCGAGCGTTTGCGCGTGCCCTCTTCCTCGATCGCACGCAGGATCTGCAGCGCCAGGCTGTCATCGGACCGGATCAGCCCGGTGCCATGGCAATGCGGGCACGGCTGGGTGGTCGATTCGATCATGCCGGGGCGCAGGCGCTGGCGGCTCATTTCCAGCAGGCCAAAGCCCGAGATCCGGCCCACCTGGATCCGCGCGCGGTCGGTTTTCAGCTTTTCTTTCAGGCGCTTTTCAACAGCGGCGTTGTTCTTGCGCTCTTCCATGTCGATGAAGTCAATCACGATCAGACCGGCCAGGTCGCGCAGGCGCAACTGGCGGGCGACCTCATCGGCGGCCTCCAGGTTGGTCTTGAGCGCGGTCTCCTCGATCGAGCCTTCCTTGGTGGCCCGCCCCGAGTTCACGTCGATCGCAACCAGCGCCTCGGTCACGCCGATCACGATATAGCCGCCCGATTTCAGCTGCACGACCGGGTTGAACATCGCACCCAGATAGCTTTCCACCTGGAAGCGCGCGAACAGCGGCAGTTGTTCGTTGTAATGTTTCACGTTTCTGGCGTGGGACGGCATGATCATCTTCATGAAGTCCTTGGCCGCGCGATAGCCCCGATCACCTTCGACCAGAACCTCGTCGATGTCCTTGCTGTAAAGGTCGCGGATCGTGCGCTTGATCAGATCGCCTTCCTCATAGACCGGGGCGGGCGCGATGGATTTCAGCGTCAGCTCGCGGATCTGTTCCCACAGCCGCATCAGATATTCATAATCGCGCCGGATTTCGGTCCGGGTGCGCTGGCTGCCGGCGGTGCGGATGATCAGGCCCGCGCCCTGCGGCACCTCAAGCTCCGAGGCGATTTCCTTCAGCTTCTTGCGATCGGCGGCATTGGTGATCTTGCGCGAAATCCCACCCCCGCGCGCAGTGTTGGGCATCAGCACGCAATAGCGCCCCGCCAGCGACAGATAGGTGGTCAGCGCGGCGCCCTTGTTGCCGCGCTCTTCCTTGACCACCTGCACCAGCATGATCTGGCGCACCTTGATCACTTCCTGGATCTTGTAGCGGCGCGGGCGCGGCTTGCGCGGGGCGCTGATTTCCTCGGCCACATCCTCTTCGGCGACCGATTCGATCTCATCATCGGTTTCGGCGGCATGATCGGCGGCCACATAGGGCTCTTCCTCGCGCGCCTCGGCGGGGCTGCCCTCAGTGGTGCCGTCTTCGGCAGTGCCGTCTTCGGCGGCCTCGTCGCTGGCAGGCGCGAATGCCGACGGTTCGGCGGCCTGTCCGGCACCGATCCCGGGCATGTCCACAACGCCCGCCCCGGCCTCATCGGGCGCATCGGCATCGATCACCGCCATGCCCGGGATTTCCTCGGAACGCAGCACCGCATCGGCATCGGTGGCCTTCTCGGCACGCGCCCCGTTGCGCGGCCGCGACCGAGACCGTCGTGCGCTGCGCGCCCGTTCCTCGGCCTCCTCAGCCTCGGCATAGGCGCGCTCTTCCTCCAGAAGCGCCTGACGGTCGGCCACCGGGATCTGATAGTAATCGGGATGGATCTCGGCAAAAGCCAGGAAACCATGACGGTTGCCGCCATAATCCACGAAAGCCGCCTGAAGGGACGGCTCGACCCGTGTCACCTTCGCCAGATAGATGTTTCCGGCCAACTGCCGTTTGTTGATGGTCTCAAAGTCGAATTCCTCGACCTTGTTTCCATCCACCACCACCACGCGGGTCTCTTCCGCATGGGTGGCATCGATAAGCATTTTCTTCGCCATGTATCCTGGTTCCCCACGCCGGACCCCGCCCATCCGCATGGCGGAGGGCGGGACCTGCATGGTTTTTCGTTGAGGCGATGGCGGCGAACCTCAGGCCGGCGGCGGCGGCCAATGGCCCGCCCCTCATCACCTGCCCGATCCGTTCACCCGTCATCGCGGTTCTTTCCCAAGCGCGGGTGACCCCGGCGCCCATCTGAACACCCGCAGCGCATCGCACCGACGGGCAAACTTGCGGCCTTGCGGCCAATCGGTTGACCCTGGACCGGACCCGCCATCGCGACAGTCCCATGGCCCGGAAATCAGCGAATTCCGTGGACAAGGCGCGCAAAACACCACACCGTGCCGACATGGCCCGACAATAGCGGCACAGCGCCCGCAAAGACAATCGCTTTTTCGTCACCCAATGATTAACGCCCCCGCCGATCGCGCCAGGCGGCACCTGCGGAAGCCTCCGGCGGAGGTATTTTCGGCAAGATGAAATTCGCTGTCTTCATCTTGCCCGAAATACCTCGGGGGTGAATTGGCCAAAGGCCAAGAGGGGGCAGCGCCCCCGCCCCGCCGCACGCCCGCGCGATGTCAGAGATAGTCGCCGCGCGACAGGCCGTATTTCGCCATCTTTTCATTCAGCGTGCGGCGCGGCAGGCAAAGTTCCTCCATCACCGCAGCGATCGAGCCCTTGTGGCGGCGCATCGTGTTGTCGATCAGCATCTTCTCGAAGCTTTCGACATATTCCTTGAGCGGTTTGCCCTCGGTCGTCATCGCGGGGCCGGCCTCTTCGTTGTCGGCCATCAGAAGCGACGCGATCGAGCCCGTTCCGCGGCGGTTCTGCAGCACCGCGCGTTCGGCCACATTGATCAGCTGGCGCACATTGCCCGGCCAGGGCGCCTGCAGCAGTTGGGCGGCCTCCTGGGCGGAAACCTCGGGCGCGTCGCAGCCGTATTCCTCGGCGAATTGTTCGGCCATGCGGTTGAACAGCGTCAGAACATCCTCGCCGCGCTGGCGCAGGGGCGGCAGGGTGATCTTCAGCGCCGCCAGCCGGAAATACAGATCGGGGCGCAGCGCATCCTCGACGGTGCGGCCCTCGCCATGGGTGTTGCAGATCGCAATGATGCGGGTTTCAGGCGGCATTCCCTGATCGTTGATGAAGGTCAGAAGCCGCGCCTGAAGGCCCTGGCTCAGCGCCTCGATATCCTCAAGGCACAGCGTGCCGCCGCGCGCCTCTTCGACCAGAGGCAGCGCGCCGCCCTCCTCGATGGGGCCGAACAGCCTGGCAGCCAGCCCATCCTCGGAATAGGCCGCACAATTGACGGGCACGAATTTCTTTCCCGCGCGCGGACCCACCGCATGCAGCGCATGGGCAACCAGCGTCTTGCCGGTGCCGGTTTCTCCGTCGATCAGCACATGGCCATCGGCCTGGCCAAGATCGAGGATGTCCTCACGCAGCCGCTCCATCGGCGCCGAGGTGCCGATCAGCTTGCCCATCACCTGCGCCCCTTCGGCCAGATCGCGGCGCAGCGCGCGATTGTCCAGCGTCATCCGCCGGGCCTGGGTGGCGCGCTTGGCCAGTTCGGTCATCCGGTCGGGGTTGAAGGGCTTTTCCATGAAATCCATCGCGCCCAGCCGCATCGCCTCGACCGCCATCGGCACGTCGCCATGCCCGGTGATCATGATCACCGGCAGCCCGCTATCCAGGCTCATCAACCGCTTGAGAAAGGCCATGCCGTCCATGCCCGGCATCCGGATATCGGAAATCACCACGCCCGGCCAGTCCGCGCCGATCACCTTCAGCGCCTCCTCGGCGCTGGCATAGGTTTCGGTGTCGAAGCCCGACAGCGCCAGCCACTGGCTGACCGACTGGCGCATGTCCTCTTCATCATCGACGATCGCCACTTTCATCATGCGCGCCATAAAATCACTCCGCTGCTCTCAATCCGGTCTTGCGCGCCCCGCCCGTATGCAGGGGCAACTGCATTTCAAAAACGGCGCCACCGCCTTCGGCATTATGTGCCGTCAGCCGGCCGCCGAAATCACCGACAATCGAGGATGAAATCGCCAGCCCCAATCCGGTTCCATCGCCCGGCTTCTTCGTGGTCCAGAACGGCTCGAACAGCTTGTCCAGATCCGAAATCCCGGGACCGTTGTCGCGCACCGCCAGCACCGCGCTTTCCCCCGCGGTCAGCAACAGCTCCACCTGCGGTTCGGCGACAGACTTCGTCGCATCCAGCGCATTGCGCAACAGGTTGATGATCACTTGTTCGAGACGGATCCGGTCGGCCATCACCATTACCGGCCCCCGCGCCAGCGTCCGCGTGATACGCACCGTGCGCGCGCGCAACTGCGGTTCCATCATCGCAAGCGCCGAGCTGATGGCCGCGCGAAGATCAACAGGTTCAAAGGCTTCGCCGCCCTTCCTCGCGTAAGACTTCAACTGCCGGGTGATCGCGCCCATGCGTTCGATCAGATCGTCGATGCGCTGGAAGGAGGATAACGCCTCTTCGCTGCGACCGCGCTGCAGCAGCAGCCGGGCCCCGGCCAGATAGGTCTTCATCGCCGCAAGCGGCTGGTTCAGCTCATGGCTGACCGCGGCCGACATCTCGCCCAGGGCCGCCAGCTTCGACGATTGCGCCAGCGTCAGCTCGGCCACCGCCAGATCCTTCTGCACCCGCTCGCGCTCGGCGATCTCGCGGCTCAGCCGGGCGTTCAGCGCGCGCAATTCGGCCGACTCGCGCCGGTAGGCCGCGCTTTGCACCCGCGCCCGGCGCGAACGCCAGTAGAACGCCAGCGCCAGCAGGATCGCAAAGCCCATGATCTCCAGCGCCAGCACCGCATTCACCCGCTCGCGCACCGATTCATAGCCGGTGAAAGCCACCATCCGCCAGCCGCGGAAAGGAATGCGTGCCTCGGTCCGCATCACGGCGGTGCCGCTCAGATAGGCGTCGGGGGGCACGTTCGCCCAGTCCGCCGTGGCCTGCAACGCCCGCCGGATCGCTGACGGTGCCGAACGCGCCGCCAGCGCCTGCTCGATCGTCAGCCCGCGCCAGCGCGGCTCGGTCGTCAGGATGATCCGGCCCTCGCTGTCGCTGACCGCCACCGCATCCGATATCCCCGCCCATGACCGTTCGAATTTCTGCAATTCAGCCTCGACCACGATCACCCCCACCGGGCGGCCATCGCTGACCAGCGCGCGGGAATAGATGAACTCGGTCCCCCCGGTTTCACGGGCGACGGCGGTAAAGACGGTCTCACGCGACCGCTGCGCCTCAACGAAGAACGGCGCGCTGGCATAGGATGTGCCCAGCAAGTTGCGGTTCGTCGCCGCCACCGTGCGCCCCGACATGTCCAGCAGCCGGATCGACGCCGCCGCAATGTCGCGCCGCGCCGTGATCAGCAGCCCCGAAGTGGTGGCGAAATTGCCCGATTCCAGCGCCCGGATCAGCGCCGGATCACGCGCCAGCAGCAGCGGCACCACCCCGGTGCGCTGCAGCTCGCTCATGATATTGCCCGAATACAGCGCCAGCCGCAGCTCGGTGCGCACCCTTGTCGTTTCGGTGAACCGTTCGGTCAGCCAGGCATTGGTGATCCAGATCACCGCCACCGCCAGCGCCAGAATGCCCCCCAGCGCGATGCGCATGAACCAGCGCCCGCGCCGCGAGGGGCCCGCGACGCCCGCCAGATCAGATTGTTGCATGGTCCCGGGCATGGGCAGACCTTAGGCCAAGCCCCCGCCCCCAACAAGGCACAGCTGCTCAGGCGCCCGCCATCATCCCCGCCAACGCGCGGAAAAGCGCCACCCCGTCGGTGCCGCCCTGGGCGTCCTCGACCGCGCGCTCGGGATGGGGCATCATGCCCAGAACCCGGCGGTTCCCGCTCAGCACACCGGCGATATCGGCCATCGATCCGTTCGG
The DNA here is from genome assembly GCF_046507575.1 of Pontitalea aquivivens. Classification (NCBI taxonomy): domain Bacteria; kingdom Pseudomonadati; phylum Pseudomonadota; class Alphaproteobacteria; order Rhodobacterales; family Paracoccaceae; genus Pontitalea; species Pontitalea aquivivens. Next base: position 11,943 of record NZ_JBKFEY010000019.1, read on the forward strand.
ATTCCCGGCATAGCGGAACGCCACCCGGTCCTCTCCCTCCAGCCGCGCCAGCCCTTCGGCATCGATCGTGTAATTGCCGTCGTGATGGGCGATCGGAAACACCACCTCATCGCCCTTGCCATAGCCCGAGGTATAGATACTGTCCGTCGTCGCCACCTTCAGCGTGACCGGCTTGCAGATGTATTTCAACGAGGCATTGCGCATCAGCGCGCCAGGCAAAAGCCCCATCTCGGTCAGGATCTGAAAGCCGTTGCAGATCCCGATCACATGCCCGCCCCGGTCCGCGAAATCCCGCACCGCCCGGCCGATCGGGCTTTGCGCCGCGATCGCGCCACAGCGCAGATAATCACCATAGGAAAACCCGCCCGGCACGCCCACGATGTCGATGCCCGCGGGCAGATCGGTATCCTTGTGCCAGACCCGCACCACATCGGCCCCCGCCAGCTCGAAGCCACGGGCCAGGTCACGGTCGCAGTTCGACCCGGGAAAGGTGATGACGGCGGCTTTCATCGCAAGCACTCCTGCTTTCATCTTGCCGAAAATACCTCGGGGGTCCGGGGGCAGCGCCCCCGGGACAACACCTCAGGCGATCTCGATAGTGTATTTCTCGATCACGGTATTGGCGAGCAGCTTTTCGCACATCGCCTTCACCTCGGCCTCCGCCGCGGCGCGGTCGGTCGCGGACAGGTCCAGATCGATCACCTTGCCCTGGCGCACGGTTTCCACCCCGGCAAAGCCCAGCGTACCCAGCGCATGGCGCACGGCCTCGCCCTGCGGGTCCAGAACCCCATCCTTCAGCATGACATGAACACGCGCCTTCATCGCGGAGGTCCCTTTCAGTTGATCAGCGTCGGCTTGATATTGGTGGCATTGGCCGGCAGCACACCCAGACGGCGCGCCACCTCGGAATAGGCGTCGGTCAGGTTGCCCAGATCGCGGCGGAACACGTCCTTGTCCAGCTTCTGCCCGGTCTTGACATCCCACAGGCGGCAGCTGTCGGGGCTGATCTCGTCGGCGACGATCAGGCGCGTGAAATCGCCATCCCAGATCCGGCCGATCTCGATCTTGAAATCGATCAGCTTGATGCCCACGCCATAGAACACGCCCGACAGGAAATCGTTCACCCGCAGCGCCAGCGCCACGATGTCATCCAGATCCTGCTGGTTGGCCCAGCCAAAGGCGATGATGTATTCCTCGCTGACCATCGGATCGCCCAGCGCGTCGTTCTTGTAGCTGTACTCGACGATCGGGCGCGGCAGCGGGGTGCCCTCCTCCAGGCCCAGCCGCTTGGCGATGGATCCTGCCGCGAAATTGCGCACGATCACTTCCAGCGGCACGATCTCGACCTGGCGGATCAGCTGCTCGCGCATGTTCAGGCGGCGGATGAAGTGATTGGGCACGCCGATGTTGGCCAGGCCGGTCATGAAGAATTCGGACAGGCGGTTGTTCAGCACGCCCTTGCCCTCGATCGTCGCCTTCTTCTGTGCGTTGAAGGCGGTCGCATCATCCTTGAAATACTGCACCAGGGTGCCCGGTTCGGGGCCTTCGTACAGGATCTTTGCCTTGCCTTCGTAAATCTTCTTGCGCCGGGGTGCCATGGCTGCTCCGTTCGGTAACTGCCGCAGGGCGCGCGCATCTGTCTTGCGCAGCCCCGCGGATGCGGCAGGGCCCAGGGCCCCTTTCGGCCCCTATAGGCCAAGGCAGTCCGCGCCGCAAGGCAAACAGGCATGCCCGGCCCCGGGGCGCACGGGGACGCGCACGGGGACGCGCACGGGGACGCGCACGGGGACGCGCTACGGGGTCTTGCAGGCCGCGCCCGACGCAGGCATATGGGAAACGACATCCATTTCCACTGACGGGGGCCCCCATGACCACCTTCGACGATCGTGAAAACGCCTTTGAGAACAAGTTCGCCCATGATGCCGAGCTGCAGTTCAGGGCCGAGGCGCGGCGCAACAAGCTGCTGGGGCTCTGGGCCGCCGGCCTGCTGGGCAAATCCGGCGCCGAGGCCGAGGCCTATGCCAAACAGGTCGTCGCCGCCGATTTCGAGGAAGCGGGCCATGAAGACGTCTACCGCAAGATCGCCGGCGATCTGGGTGATCGCGCCGATGAAACGACGATCCGCACCCGCATGGACGAACTGATGGCCGAGGCCAAGCGCCAGATCATGAACGAGGCCTGACCGGCCCCCGTCCGCGCGCGCCCGCGCGCGCCGACGATACCCGGCGACGATACCCGGCCCGGACCCGCTTGCGCGCCGCAGTCCCGCTGTGGCGCGTTTTTCATGGGCGCGCGGCTTGTCTGCGGCGCCGCCCGCGCACAGGCCGGGCAGAAGCGATTTGCCAACCGCCCCACGCCATGGCACAGCTGATCCAACGCCCCTCGCCCAAGAGTGAAAGGCCCGACCATGCCCGACGCCCCCCAGACGCCCGCCCGGACGCCCGCCCGGACACCGGCGCCGGCACAGCCCCCCACCACCCCCGCCAATGCCCTCAGCCGGCTGTTGCAAACCCGCGACTGGCTGATGGCCGATGGCGCGACGGGGACCAACCTGTTCAACATGGGGCTTGCCTCGGGCGAGCCGCCCGAGCTTTGGAACGTCGATCACCCCGACCGCATCCGCAACCTATATCGTGGCGCGGTCGAGGCGGGGGCGGACATCTTCCTGACCAATTCCTTCGGGGCCAATGCCAGCCGGCTGAGGCTGCACAACGCCCAGGGCCGCGTAGCCGGGCTGAACCGCCGCGCCGCCGAACTGGGCCGCGAGATCGCCGACGCAGCAGGCCGCCCGGTGGTCGTGGCGGGTTCGATGGGCCCCACGGGCGACATCTTCGCGCCAATGGGCACGCTGACCCATGACCTCGCGGTCGAGATGTTCCATGAACAGGCCGAGGCGCTCAAGGCCGGCGGGGCCGATGTGCTGTGGGTGGAAACGATCTCGGCCCCCGAGGAATTCCGCGCCGCCGCCGAAGCCGCGCGGCTGGCCGCGATGCCCTGGTGCGGCACCATGAGCTTCGACACCGCCGGCCGCACCATGATGGGCGTGACCTCGGCCCAGCTGGCGGCCCTGGTCGAGAAATTGCCCAACCCGCCCATCGCCTATGGCGCCAATTGCGGCGTCGGCGCCCCGGACCTGCTGCGCACCGTGCTGGGCTTTGGCGCCGCGGGCAGCGAACGCCCGGTGATCGCCAAGGGCAATGCCGGCATCCCGAAATATCACGACGGCCATATTCACTACGATGGCACGCCCGAACTGATGGCCGATTATGCGGTGCTGGCGCGCGATGCGGGCGCCACGATCATCGGCGGCTGCTGCGGCACCATGCCGGTGCATCTGCGCGCCATGCGCGCGGCGCTGGAAACCCGCCCGCGCGGCCCCCGCCCCACACTGGAGGCGATTTCGGCGCGGCTCGGCCCGTTTTCCTCCAGCTCGGACGGCACCGGCGGGGATGAGGGCGCCGCGCGCGAACGGCGCGGCCGGCGCCGCAACTGACCGGTCGCGCGCCCGGCGCGGCGGATGCCTCCGGCGGGAGTATTCGGGCCAAGAAGAAGCCAGCCGCCAGAACCCGGGGCTGCGGCTTCTTCTTGGCAAAAATACTCGGACCACACAGGCCAGCGGCGCAGCGCCGGGGCAATTGCACAGGGCCAACCGCGATCCCCGTACCCGCCTGTCGGAACCGAAGGGGCGCATGTCGCAATCCGCCAACCCGGCCGCACGCTTTGCCCCCATCAAGAAGGCAAGCGACCCGCCAGGAGACAGCGCAATGGCCGAAGACGACGACATCATCCTTTCGGAACTGGATGACGAAGAGCTTGTGCTTCAGATGATGGACGACCTCTACGACGGCATGAAGGAAGAGATCGAGGAGGCCGTTCAGATCCTGCTCGACCGCGGCTGGACACCCTATGACGTCCTGACCAAGGCGCTGGTGGCAGGCATGACCATTGTCGGCAATGACTTTCGCGACGGCATCCTGTTCGTGCCCGAGGTGCTGCTGGCCGCCAATGCGATGAAGGGGGGAATGGCGATCCTCAAACCGCTTCTGGTGGAAACCGGCGCCCCGCGCATGGGCAAGATGGTGATCGGCACGGTCAAGGGCGACATCCATGACATCGGCAAGAACCTGGTGGCCATGATGATGGAGGGCGCGGGCTTCGAGGTCGTCGATCTGGGCATCAACAACCCTGCCGAGGCCTATCTGGAGGCCGCGGCACGCGAAGGGGCGGACATCATCGGCATGTCGGCCCTGCTGACCACGACCATGCCTTACATGAAGGTCGTGATCGATACGCTGAAGGAAAGGGGCCTGCGCGAAGATTACATCGTGCTGGTGGGCGGCGCGCCCCTGAACGAGGAATTCGGCCGCGCGATCGGGGCGGATGCCTATTGCCGCGATGCGGCGGTGGCGGTGGAAACCGCCAGGCGGTTCATCGCGCGCAAGCACAACCAGCTGCCGGGCTGAGTTGCGCCCCCCAGATCGGGGCTTTCCCTTCGCCCCCCGCGACCCCATATTGGACAGGATGAAGGAGGGTCGCATGCCACTACCCCGTTTCCTGACACTCATCGCGCTGGTCACATTCGGTGCCGCGCTGACCGTGTGGCTGGCGGCGGGGGCCGGCGTTCCCCTGCCCCTGCTTGGGCTGATCGCGCTTCTGGGCGCCGGGCTGGTCCGGCTGATGATGCGGGCCCAATAGCCCCCGAACACGACAGGAGGCGCCATGCCCAAGACGCCAGCCGCCCTGCCCGATGACGAAACCCTTGTCCGGCACGGGCTTGCGGCGCGGGGCGGGGCAAGGGTGCTGCTGATCGCCTGTGGCGCGCTGGCCCGGGAAATCCTGGCGCTGCGCAAGGCCAACGGCTGGGATCACCTGGACCTGACCTGCCTGCCGGCCAACCTGCACCTGTGGCCCGGTCGTATCCCCGATGCGGTGGCCCGGGCCGTGCGGCGCCACCGCGCCGATTACGAACGCATCTTCGTCGTCTATGCCGATTGCGGCACCGGCGGTTTGCTGCAGGCGCGCTGCGCGGAACTGGGCGTCGAGATGGTGGCGGGGCCGCATTGCTATGCCTTCTTCGACGGCACGGCCCGGTTCGCGGCCCAGGCCGGGACAGAGTTCACCGCCTTCTACCTGACCGATTTCCTGGTGCGTCAGTTCGACGCCTTCGTCTGGCGCCCGATGGGGCTGGATCGCCACCCCGAACTGCGCGACAGCTATTTCGCGCATTACGACCGGCTGATCTATCTTGCCCAGACCGACGCGCCCGATCTTGACGCGCTGGCGCAAGACGCGGCGGCGCGGCTTGGCTTGCGCTATGAGCGGCGTTTTACCGGCTACGGCGATCTGGCCGACGCGCTTGCGCAGGCCTGACCGGGCGCGGACGGCGGGCGCGGAAGCCTCCGGCGGAGGTATTTGGGGCAAGATGAAAGGAATGGCGCAAAGGTCTTGCGGCTTCTTCTTGGCAAAAATACTCAGGAACCGCGTTCAGGCCTCCAGCTCGGCATCCCAGTAGAGAAAATCCAGCCAGCTTTCGTGCAGGTGGCCGGGCGGGAACCGGCGACCGACGCTACGCATATCCTCAGGCGTGGGGGCGCGCGGTGTGCGGCGCAGCGCAAGGCCCGACTCGCGCAGCGACTTGTTGGCCTTTTTCAGGTTGCACGGTGCGCAGGCCGCGACGACATTATCCCAGCTGGTGACCCCGCCGCGCGAGCGGGGAATGACGTGGTCGAAGGTCAGATCGCTTTTCGATCCGCAGTACTGGCAACGGAATTCGTCGCGCAGAAAAAGATTGAAGCGCGTGAAGGCCACGCGCTTCCTGGGTTTGACGAATTCCTTGAGCACCACGACCGAGGGGATGCGTATCGCCGCGCGTTGGCTTCGCACCGATGTATCATATTCCGCCAGGATGCCGACCCGGTCGAGACAGACCGCCCTGATCGTTTCCTGCCAGGGCCAGAGCGAAAGCGGATAGTAGGACAGCGGGCGGTAATCGGCATTCAGCACAAGCGCGGGATACTGGCGCAGACTGGCGGGTTCGCGCACGAACCGGCTTCGAAAATCCGATCCCTTGATCTGGTCCAGCATGAAAGATACCACCCTCGCCCTGACTGCCCGATCCGGCGGCCCGGGCGGGGAACCCGCCCCTGCCTGCACGCATACTACATCTTGCCCTTTTCTTCTGGCAAGACCGCGATATGCGATCCCGGACACACAAAGGTCTGGCAAGGGCGGGTGACGCCCGTGTGACACGATCAGCCGGGAAGGCGGTCCTTAAGGAAGGCCAGCGCCACCGAAAGCCCGTCGGGCGCGATGCCGTGGCCGGTGCCCTTCATGACATGGCCATAGGTTTCAAAACCGGCCTGCACCAGCGCATCACCCGCGATGCCCATGTCGGCGAAGGGTACCATCGGATCGGCATCGCCATGCACCAGCAGCACCGGCGGCTTGCAGCGCGCCTCGGCCGCCAGCCGGTCGGGATTCAGCAGCCGGCCGGAAAAGGCCACCAGCCCCGCAACGGAATCGGCGCGGCGCGGCAGCACCTGCAGCGCCATCATCGTGCCTTGCGAAAAGCCGACCACGGCCAGCTGGCGGGGGGCCAGCCCCTCGTCTTCGAGAACGGCATCGAAAAAGGCGTTCAGATCGGCCTCGGCACGCGCCATGCCTTCGGCCGCGACCGCCTCGGACGAGCCGTCCAGCCAGGGGATCGGGAACCATTGCCGCCCGAAGGGATTGCCCGCGCAGGGTTCGGGTGCATCGGGGGCCAGGAACAGCGTGTCGGGCAGATGCGGCGCCAGCGGATCGGCCAGGCCCAGCAGGTCCGCCCCATCCGCGCCATAGCCGTGCAGGAACACCACCGCCGATTTCACCAGCCCCGATTTCGGCGCCTTGCGCCCCGCCTGCAACACCCGCGTCATGACTGAACCCCCTCGCGCGATTTCCTGTGTGCGTAGTAGGCCCAGAGCGCGCGGGCCGCAACCGCCCGCCAGGGGGACCAGTCCGCCGCCATCGCCGCGAAGGCCCGGGGCCGCGGCCGGTCGGGCAGATCGAACAGCATTCGCGCAGCTTCGGCCAGGGCCAGGTCGTCGGGGGCAAAGACATCGGCGCGGCCCAGGGCAAAGATCAGATACATCTCGACCGTCCAGCGCCCGATACCGGGCAGCGGCAACAGCGCCTCGGTCACCGCGGCATCGGGCAGGTTGCGCAACGCGGGAAAGTCGATGTCCGCACGCGCCAGCGCCTGCAGATAACGTACCTTCTGGCGCGACAGGCCGCAGGCGCGCAGATCATCTTCCTGCGCGGGCGCAAGTGCGCAGGCGTCACCATAGCCCGCCGCGATCAGCCGGGCGCGAATCGCATCCGCCGCCCTGACCGAGACCTGCTGGCCGATGATCGCATCGCGCAGTGCCGCAAAGCCATCGGCGCGCCGGCGCAGTGGCAAGGGGCCGGCAATATCCAGCACATGGGCAAAGCGCGGCTCGGCCCGGGCCAGCCAGGCCGCGCCCTCGGCGATGTCGTCGCTGGTTTCGATGATCCGTCCCACCATGGCCCCACCCTGCCCGATTGTCGCACCGCTTGCCAGCGCCTTCCGCCCCGGCTAGGGCTGATCCATGACCGAAACTTCCGCCCCCCCGCATCCCGAATCCCCCGTCTCTGACGCGCGCGCGCGGCGCAATGTGGCCGTGCTTGTGCTGGCCCAGGCGCTGCTTGGGTCGCAAATGTCGATGATCTTCATCGTCGGCGGGCTGGCGGGGCAGTCGCTGGCCTCGAACCCCTGTTTCGCCACGCTGCCGCTGTCGCTGATCATCCTCGGGTCGGTGCTGAGCGCGCAGCCGCTGTCGGAATTCATGTCCCGCCACGGGCGGCGCGCCGGTTTCATCCTGGCCACGGCCGCAGGCGCGCTGGGGGCCGCGATCGCGGCGCGGGCGCTGTATGTCGGGTCGTTCCCGCTGTTCATGGCGGGGTCGTTCCTGACCGGCATCTACATGTCGGCGCAGGGGTTCTATCGCTTTGCCGCGACCGACACCGCAAGCCCCGCATTCCAGCCCAAGGCGATTTCCTATGTGATGGCGGGCGGGCTGGCGGCGGCGGTCATCGGGCCGCAGCTGGTCAAGGCGACCAGCCAGGCGATGGTGGTGCCCTTCATGGCGACCTATCTGGCGATCATCGCGCTGAATGCGCTGGGGCCGGTGCTGTTTGCCTTTCTGGACATTCCCGCACCGGGCGGGCGGGCGAAGGGGGCCGCGCATCCGGGCCGCAGCCGGCGCGAATTGCTGCGCGATCCGGTGATCGCGGTGGCGATGATCTGCGGGATGGTGTCCTATGCGCTGATGAACCTGGTGATGACCTCGACGCCGCTGGCGGTCGTGGGCTGCGGGTTCGAACAGGCGGACGCGGCCAATATCGTTTCGGCCCATGTGCTGGCGATGTATCTGCCGTCCTTCTTCACCGGCCATCTGATCGCGCGTTTCGGGCGCGAGGTGATCGTGGGGCTGGGCCTGCTGATCCTAGCCGGATCAGGGGCGGTCGCGCTGTCGGGCGTGGATCTGGAGCAGTTCTACATCGCGCTGATCCTGCTGGGCGTTGGCTGGAACTTTGGCTTCATCGGGGCCACCGCGATGCTGGCCTCGGCCCATGCGCCCGAAGAACGCGGCCATGTGCAGGGGATCAACGATTTCGTGGTTTTCGGCGGGGTGTTCCTGGCCTCGCTGTCGTCGGGCGGGTTGATGAACTGCACCTCGGGCGGCAATCCGCAGGCGGGCTGGGAAGCGGTGAACCTGGCGATGCTGCCTTTCCTGGTGCTGGCGGGGGGCGCGCTGATCTGGCTGATGCTGCGCCCCGGGGACAGCCGCTGAGGGGCTGACAGGCGGCTTTGGCGCCGGATTCGGATTGGCGCAGGGGGGCGCTGCCCCCCTCTTGGCGCGGGCGCGCCAATTCACCCCCCGAGGTATTTAAGGCAAGATGAATGGGGACAGGCGGGCAGCGCGGGGCGACTCAGCCCTGCGCCAGCGCGCGGATGCGGGCGGCCAGATGCAGGGTCGATGCGTCCTTGCCCGCGCCCGCGCTGGTGCCTGCCAGCACCGGGGCCAGGGTCAGCGCAAGGTCCTTGCCCAGTTCCACCCCCCATTGGTCAAAGCTGTTGAGGCCAAGGATCACCCCTTCCACGAAAACGCGGTGTTCGTAGAGCGCCAGGATGCCGCCCAGCACCTCGGGCGTGAGCCGGGGATAGAGCAGCGTCGTCGAGGGCCGCGAGCCGGGAAAGACCCGGTGGCGCGCCTGACGTTCCAGTTCGGCCCCTGTCAGCCCGCGGGCGGCCATCAGGGCGCGCGCCTGATCCAGCGAGCGGCCACGCATCAACGCCTCGGATTGCGCCAGGCAATTGGCGATCAGCAGGCGGTGGTGATGGGCCAGATCGGGTTCATGGCCAGTGGCCGCGATCAGGAATTCGCAGGGCACCACCCGCGTGCCCTGATGGATCAGCTGGTAGAAGGCATGCTGACCGTTGGTGCCGGGCTCACCCCAGACCACGGGGCCGGAATGATGGGCCAGATCGCTGCCGTCCATCGCCACGCGCTTGCCGTTGCTTTCCATCTCAAGCTGTTGAAGATAGGCGGGCAGACGTGCAAGCCGCTGGTCGTAGGGCAGCACCGCACGCGTGGCGTGGCCGCAGATCTGGTTGTGCCAGATCCCCACCAGCGCCAGCAATACAGGCAGATTCTGCGCCAGGGGGGCCTGGCGGAAATGCGCATCCATCGCCGCGGCGCCGGCCAGAAAGCGGTCGAAAGCCGCGGGGCCGATCGCGATCATCAGCGACAGCCCGATCGGCCCCCAGACCGAATAGCGCCCGCCCACCCAGTCGTCGAAGCCAAAGACGCGCGCGGGGTCGATGCCATAGGCCGACGTGCGGTCGGTAGCCGATGAGAGCGCCGCGAATTGCGCGGCGGGGTCAGCCACGCGCGCGCCCATCCAGCGCCGCACGGTATCGGCATTGGTCATGGTTTCAACGGTGGTGAAGGTCTTGGAGGCCACGATGACCAGCGTCGTTTCCGGGTTCAGCCCCTTCAGCGTGTCATGCACATGCGCGCCATCGACATTCGAGACGAAATGACAGCGCGGCCCGTCATGACAGGGTGCCAGCGCCTGCACCGCCATCGCGGGGCCCAGGTCGGACCCGCCGATACCGATGTTGACCACATCGGTGATCGTCCCGCCCTGCCCCGCAAACCGCCCCTGCCGGACATCATGCGCGAAGCGGGCCATGCGGGCATGGGTGGCGCGCAGCGCCGGCGTCACGTCCTGGCCATTCACCTGCACCGGCCTGTCCCGATTGCGCAGCGCGGTGTGCAGGACGGCCCGGCCCTCGGTCTCATTGATCAGGGCGCCGGAAAACATCGCCTCGCGCCGCGCGGCAACGCCCGCAGCCTCGGCCAGCGCCAGCAGCAGCGCGCGCGCGGGGGCATCGATCGCGGTCTTGGAATAATCGAACAGAAAGCCGCAGGCCTCGGCGCTGAAATCCAGGGCGCGGTCGGGGTATTCGTCGAAAAGCTGCAGGATCGGGCGGTCGGCGGTGGCCCTGGCGTGGCGGGAAAGGTCGTCCCAGATCGTCATGTCATTCGGCCCAGTGGATGGTGGCAGTCTTCAGAACGGCACGGATCGGCGCCTGTTCGGGGGGCAGACCGGCGGCAGCCTCGATCGCGGCGCGTTTTTCGGCCCCGGTAATCAGCACATGGACGTGCATCGCATCGGCCAGGACCGGCGCGGTCAGCGTCACGCGCGGTTCAGGTGCTTCGGGGGCGCGCAGGGCCATCAGGATCGGGGCGTCGGGGGCCAGAGCCCCGGCCAGGCGGTCGGCACCGGGGAAAAGGCTTGCGGTATGCATGTCCGCGCCCATGCCCAGCACCAGCACGGTGATCGGCAGATGCGGCGCGATGGCGGCGGCCAGATCGTCGATCCGGTCCTCGGGGCGGGGCGCGGGGGCGTAAAGCGGCAGCAGGGTCGCCCCGGCCGCGTGCCCGCGCAACAGACGTTCGCGCACAAGCCGGGTGTTGGACCGCGCCGAGGTTTCGGGCACCCAGCGTTCATCGTTCAGCACGACGGCGACATTGGCCCAGTCCAGATCGACCGCCGACAGAAGGTCGAAGACCGGGCCCGGCGTGGTGCCGCCCGGCACCGACAGCGTGGCCCGCCCGCGGGCGCGCAGCGCCGCGCCCAGCTCGGCCGCGATCCGGTCGGCCAGCGCGATCATCATCAGGTCGCGGTCGGGATAGGCGATCAGGTTCATTCGCGGATCTCCCGCCAGCGGCGCCCGTCGCGATGCATCAGCATCAGCGCGTCTTCGGGGCCGGAACTGCCCGCGTCATAGGGCTGGGGCCGGTCGCCGCGCGCTTCCCATCCGGCGATGACCGGGTCGGTCCAGGCCCAGGCGGCCTCGACCTCGTCGCCGCGCATGAACAGCGTCTGGTTGCCGCGGATCACATCCATGATCAGCCGTTCATAGGCGTCGGGGATATCGGCGCCGTCATCGCCCAGCGCCTCGGCGAAGGACATGTCCAGCGGCACCTGCACCAGACGCATGCCCCCCGGCCCCGGTTCCTTGATCATCACCTTGAGGTTCATCCCCTCATTGGGTTGCAGGCGGATCACCAGCACGTTTTCGCGCCAGTCGCCCGCATCGTCAAAGATGGAATGCGGCGGTTCCTTGAAGGTGATCGCGATTTCACTGGTGCGCGCGCGCAGCCGCTTGCCGGTGCGCAGATAGAAGGGCGTGCCCTTCCAGCGCCAGTTCGCCACATGCACCTTCATCGCGATATAGCTTTCGGTGCGCGATCCGGGGTTTTCGGCATCCGCAAGATAGCCCGGCTGCGGCGCGCAGCCCTTGCCCGAAACGCCCAGATACTGGCCGCGCACGATATCCTGCGGATCGACGGGGTCCAGCGCGCGGATCACCTTGAGCTTTTCATCGCGCACCGCGTCCGGGTCGAAATGATAGGGCGGTTCCATCGCGATCAGGCACAGAAGCTGCATCATGTGGTTCTGCACCATGTCGCGCATCGCGCCCGCGCGGTCGTAATAGGCCCCGCGCCCGGCCACGCCCACGGTTTCGGCCACGGTGATCTGGACGTGGTCGATGTATTGCGCGTTCCACAAAGGTTCGAACAGCATGTTGGCAAAGCGCACCGCCATCAGGTTCTGCACCGTTTCCTTGCCCAGATAATGGTCGATCCGGTAGATCTGATGTTCGTCGAAATGTTCGGCCAGCGTCGCGTTCAGCACCCGCGCCGTGGCCAGATCGCGTCCAAAGGGCTTTTCCACCACGATGCGCGCCTGATCGCCGGCGATGTCATGGGCATGCAGCCGTTCGGCCAGATCCCCGAACAGCCCCGGCGCGACCGAGAAATAGAAGGCATGCACCCGCCCCGGCGTCACAAGCGCCTTCAGCGCCACCCATCCGGCGGTGCCGCGGGCATCGATCGCGACATAATCAAGCAGCGCCAGAAACCCCTCGATCTGATCGGGGTGGTGCTTGGCGGGATCGACGAATTCCTCGATCACGTCGCGGACCAGGGCGCGGAAGGCGGCCGCCTCCATCCGGGTGCGGGCCGCGCCGATGATGGCCGCGCCCTGGGGGATCTGGCCTGCGACGAAGCGCCGATACAGCCCCGGCAGGATCTTGCGGCGCGCCAGATCGCCGGTGGCGCCAAAGATCACAAGGTCGAAGGGATCGACGGGGATGACGCGCGAAACCATGAAACGCTCCGTTGTTGGCGCTGGCGGCAAGGCCCGCCGGCGGTGTGCCGCCAGCGCAGGTCCATGCTTATCACCCCCGCGCGGCACTGGCCACTACCCCGCCAGCGCCTTGCCCAGCCTTGGCAGACGCGCGCGCTTCATCAGCGCGCGGATCGGCTGATCCTCGCCCGAAAGCCGTTCGGCCTCGGCGCGCACCGCCTCGGCACAGGCGGCGACGGTGCCGGGGTGATGCGACCACAGCTGCCACAGAAAGCTGTCGGGATCGCGCCGGTCCAGCCCCTCGCCCGCCAGAACGCCGCGCGGGAAATCGGCGGCGTTGAAGGTAAGGATCGCATCGGCATGGCCCGCGATGGCGCTGGCCAGAACGTGGATGTCGTTCTGATCTGGCAGATGCAGCCGCGATTCCAGCCCCGGCTGGGGCGCGATGCAGGCGGCGGGAAATTCGGCGCGCAGGGCTGCGATCTGGCCACGCGCGATCGCCTCATCCCCCGGGCCAAAGCGGCGCGCGGCGCGGGCCCATTCCTCAAGGATGCGGTCCGACCACAGCGGACGATACAGCCCCGCCCGCGCCACGCCGATCAGCACCTCACGCAGGACGGTGGGAAACAGGACGCAGGCGTCCAGAACCACCTTCATCCGTCCAGCCGGAAGAACAGCGCCTTGAGATAGCCCGATTCCGCCAGCTGCGGCAGCATCGGATGGTCCGGTCCGGCAAAGCCCGTGTGCAACAGCTGGCTGCGCCGCCCGCCCCGGCCGATGCCGCGCGCGCTGGCATTGCGGAACTGCGCAAGATCGGCGGCATGCGAACACGAACACAGGCCCAGATAGCCCCCCGGCGCCACCAGCGGCGCGGCCAGACGCGCCACCCGTTCATAGGCCCGCAACCCCGCCTGCAGCGCCTGTTTCGACGGCGCGAAAGCCGGCGGATCGCAAATCACCAGATCGAACCGGGCGCCTTCGGTGGCCAGCGCCTCCATCACGGCAAAGGCATCGCCCTGGCGCGTGGCAAAGCGCGCCTCGGCCCCCATCGCCTGCGCGCCCCGTTCGGCCAGCGCCAGCGCAGCGGCCGAACCATCAACCGCCAGCGCAGACCCCGCGCCCCCCGCCAGCGCCGCAAGGCCAAAGCCCCCGACATGGGAAAACACGTCCAACACCCGCGCGCCCCCCCGCGCCAGCCGCGCGGCAAAGGCATGGTTGGGGCGCTGGTCAAAGAACAACCCCGTCTTTTGCCCGCCCAGAATGTCGGCCATATAGGTCGCGCCATTCATCGGCACCGCGACCGGGCCATCCACCGCGCCGCGCAGGACGACCGTTTCCTCGGGCAGGCCCTCCAGGCCCCGGGCCCGGCCCGCACCGTTCTTGACAATGGTGGTGACGCCCGTCACCCCGGCCAGGGCCGCGGCCAGATCGTCGATCATCGCCTCGGCCCAGGCGGCATTGGGCTGAATCACCGCCGCCGCGCCAAAACGGTCGATGATGACACCGGGCAGGCCATCGGCCTCGGCATGGACCAGCCGGTAGAAGGGCGCGTCGAACACCTGCGCGCGCAGGTCCTGCGCCCGGGCGATCCGCCCGGCGATCCAGGCCCGGTCGATCACCGCGTCGGGATCGCGGTCCAGAACGCGGGCGATGATCTTCGAGCGGGGATTGACCGTGACCGTGGCCAGCGCGCGCCGGTCCGCATCCTCAAGCCGGGCGATGGTGCCGGGGGGCAGTCCTTGCGTGCGCCGGTCTGTCACCAGTTCATCGCCATAAACCCAGGGAAAGCCATGCCGGATGGGGCGCGCCTCGACCTTGGGGCGCAGCCGCACGGTGGCACGGGCATCGGGGCCCCGGGCATCGGGGGCGGCGTGGGCGGCATCGTCGGACATGGGGAACCTGCGGGTCTGGGGTTTCGCCGCCCCCTCTAACGCGAAGCGGACCCGCGCGAAAGCCCCGCCCCGCGCCGAAAGCCGCCGGGCGGTGGATTTCGCCGCTGCCCCGCGCTATCCCTTGCCAACCGCCGCCTGCCGCGCCACGCTTGTGGTGTTATCGCTAACGATCCATAATGCACCTATCCGCCCCCCGCCCCGAGGCCCGCATGACCCTGAACCCGACCATCGCCCGCATCACCGACCGCATCCGCGCCCGGTCGCACGCGACGCGATCGGACTATCTGGCCCGCATCCGCGCGGCCACGGCCGCAGGCCCGGCCCGGGCGCATCTGTCCTGCGGCAACCAGGCCCATGCCTATGCCGCGATGGGGCCGGACAAGACGCCCCTGGCCGAAGGACGCGCGCCCAACATCGGCATCGTCACGGCCTATAACGACATGCTCTCGGCACATCAGCCCTATGAGGATTACCCCCGCCTGATCAAGGACGCGCTGCGCGACATCGGCGCCACCGCCCAGGTCGCGGGCGGGGTTCCGGCGATGTGCGACGGCGTCACGCAAGGCCAGCCGGGGATGGAACTGTCGCTGTTTTCCCGCGACGTCATCGCACTGGCGGCAGGCATCGCGCTGAGCCACAACACCTTTGACGCGACGCTGTATCTGGGCGTTTGCGACAAGATCGTGCCGGGGCTGGTGATCGCGGCGGCCACCTTCGGCCACCTGCCGGCGGTGTTCCTGCCCGCGGGGCCCATGACCAGCGGCCTGCCCAATGACGAAAAGGCAAAGGTGCGCCAGCAATTCGCCACCGGCGAAGTCGGACGCGCGACGCTGATGGCGGCGGAAATGGCCAGCTATCACGGGCCGGGCACCTGCACCTTCTACGGCACCGCGAACACCAACCAGATGCTGATGGAATTCATGGGCCTGCACCTGCCTGGCGCCAGCTTTGTCAACCCCGGCACGCCGCTGCGCGCGGCGCTGACCATCGCCGGCGCGCGCCGCGCAGCCCAGATCACCGCGCTTGGCAACGAGGCCCGCCCCGCAGGCGAAATCCTGGATGAGCGCGCCTTCGTCAACGGGCTGGTCGGGCTGATGGCGACGGGGGGATCAACCAACCTTGTGCTGCACCTGCCTGCCATGGCGCGCGCCGCAGGCATCGTGCTGGACCTGGAAGATTTCGACGCGATCTCGGATGTCGTGCCGCTGATGGCCAAGGTCTATCCCAACGGCCTGGCCGACGTGAACCATTTCCATGCCGCGGGCGGGCTGCAATTCATGATCCGCGACCTGCTGGGCGCCGGCCTTCTGCACGAAGACGTGCGCACCGTGGCCGGCGACGGCCTGTCCCGCTATACCGCCGAACCCCGGCTGACCGACGGCGCGCTGATCTGGCAGGACGGCGCCACGACCAGCCACAACGACCGCATCCTGCGTCCCGCCGCCACCCCGTTCCAGCCCAGCGGCGGCCTGCGCCAACTGTCGGGCAACCTCGGGCGCGCGGTGATCAAGACCTCTGCCGTTGCCCCGGAATTTCACCGGATCGAGGCCCCCGCCCGCATCTTCCACGACCAGGCCGGGGTCAAGGCCGCCTTCCAGCGCGGCGAATTCACCGCCGACACCGTTGTCGTGGTCCGCTTTCAGGGTCCGCGCGCCAATGGCATGCCCGAACTGCACGCGCTGACCCCGGTGCTGTCGGTGCTGCAGAACCGGGGCCTGCGCGTGGCGCTGGTCACGGACGGGCGGATGTCGGGCGCCAGCGGCAAGGTTCCGGCCGCGATCCATGTCAGCCCCGAGGCGGCCGAGGCCGGGCCTCTGGCGCGCCTGCGCGACGGCGACCTGATCCGGCTCGACGCCGCGGCGGGCCTGCTGGAATGCCTGGCCCCCGATTTCGACACCCGCCCCCCGGCAACGCCAGACCTGTCCACCAATGCCCATGGCCTTGGGCGCGAACTGTTCGAAACCTTCCGCCGCACCGTCGGCCCCGCCACCACCGGCGCGTCCGTGATCTGCGCCGCGCCGCCTCCGGCGGAGGTATTTCAAGCAAGGTGAACCCCCGGCCCCTTCTTCTTGGCCCGAATACTCCCGCCGGAGGCTTCCGAACCCGCCGCCCGCACGCGGCCAAAGCAGGAGACCCGCCCGTGACCCCCGCCGATCAATCCCTTGCCACGCGCCGGATCTGCGCGCTGGCCCCCGTCGTCCCGGTGATCGTGATCCGCGATGCCACGCAGGCCGTACCGATGGCGCGCGCGCTGGTCGCGGGCGGGCTGCCCGCGCTGGAGGTCACGTTGCGCACCCCCGCCGCGCTGGAGGCGATCCGCGCCATGACCGGGGTTGAAGGCGCGGTGGTCGGCGCGGGCACCTTGCTGACGCCGGCGGATGTGAAGGCAGCCAAGGCAGCGGGCGCGACCTTCGGGGTGTCGCCCGGCGCGACCGAACGTCTGCTGCGCGCCTGCGAGGATGAGGGGCTGCCGCTTTTGCCCGGCGCGGCCACCGCGACCGAGGTGATGGCGCTGCTGGAACGCGGCTACACGGCGCTGAAGTTCTTTCCGGCCGCGGTGGCGGGCGGGGCGGCGGCGGTGGCGGCGATCGGCGCGCCGATCCCGCAGGTGGGGTTCTGTCCGACCGGCGGCATCAGCCTGCAAAATGCGCGGGATTACCTGGACTTGCCGAACGTTCTTTGTGTCGGCGGCAGCTGGGTCGCGCCTGATCGGCTGACCGCTGCGGGCGATTGGGCGGGCATCACGGCGCTGGCGCGCGAGGCGGCGGCGCTGCGCGGCTAGCCCCGGCGCGCCGCGCGCCCGCCGCGCCGGGTCGGCTTTGCCTGCGCGCGCGTCAGCCCTTCGGTCAGGACCGCGGTCATCGGATGGCGCATGTGCCCCGCGCCGTGGCGGACCAGAACGGCGCGCATCGCCTCGGCCGCATCCACGCCCGGCGCCAGGCTGAGCGCCCAGTCCAGAAAGATCGACCGGCATTCGGCCAGGCCGATCCCCTCGATCCGATAGCTTTCGCGGATAAGCCCCTTGGGGTCTGCCATGCCCGGATCCATCACCTGCCTCGCCATGTGCTGCCCTACCCCCCGGACTGGCCGGGCCCCGGGGCCAGCGCCCGGTCCACGATATCCGCCACCTGGGCGGTCGTCCGGGTCAGCCGGTCCAGAAGCGCCCCAAGCCCGCTTTCGCCGGTTTCACGCAGCAAGAAGGCGCGCCCGCCCTCGCCGATCGCCGCCATGTCCAGCGGGCGGCCGGTCAACAACCGCCCCCCCGCCTGCAACCGCCACAGCAGCCGGTAGGCCACGGCCAGCACCTCGCCATCGGCCTTGCTGACCAGCCCCGCACGGGGGCCGATGCGCAACTGCGCCTCGACCCGG
Organism: Pontitalea aquivivens; assembly: GCF_046507575.1. NCBI lineage: Bacteria > Pseudomonadati > Pseudomonadota > Alphaproteobacteria > Rhodobacterales > Paracoccaceae > Pontitalea > Pontitalea aquivivens. The sequence goes on from NZ_JBKFEY010000019.1 coordinate 29,927, forward strand.
CGGGCGGGTTCGCCGCTGCGCAGTGCAAAGCTTTGCGCCAGCAGCTCGATATCCTGCAACCGGCCCGGGCCGATCTTGGCCTCCCAGTCGCCATCGGGGGCCCTGGCGGCAAAGATCCGCGCGCGCATTTCCGCCAGATCGGCCATCACCTGCGCGCCCGCGCCCTTGGCGCGCAACACCTCCAGGCGGGCGGCCTCGACATCGGCGGCCAGATCGGGCGGCCCGGCCACCACCCGCGCCCGCGTCAGCGCCAGATGTTCCCAGGTCCAGGCCTCATCCATCTGATAGCTGCGAAAGGATTGCAGCGCCGTCGCCACCGGCCCCTGTCGCCCCGAGGGGCGCAGCCGCATGTCGACCTCATACAGCCGCCCCTCGGGCATCTGCGCGGTCAGCGCAGTGATCAGCGCCTGCGTCAGGCGCGCGTAATAGGGCCGCGTGGCCAGCGGTTTCGGCCCGTCCGAGGCTTCGGCCCCCTGCGGGTCGTAGATCACGATCAGATCGAGATCCGAGGCCGCGTTCAACCGCTCCGCCCCCAGCGAACCCATCCCCACCACCACCGCCCCGCGCCCCGGCGGTGGCCCGTGGCGGGCGGCGAATTCGGCCTGCACGGCGGGCCAGAGCGTGCCCACCACCGCACCGGCCAGATCGGCATATTGCCGGGCGGCCTCGGCCGCATCGGTCAGCCCGCGCAGGTGGTGCACGCCGATGCGGAACTTCCACTCTTTCGCCCAACGCCTTGCTGTATCAAGCTTTTTCTCATAATCCATCGCCGCTGACAGGGCATCGCCCAGGCTGTCGGCCAACCCCGGCGCGCCCGGCCAGGGGGCAAAGAACGCCCCCCCCAGAACGGCATCCAGCACCCCGGCATTGCGCGACAGATAGGCCGCAAGCCCCGGGGCCGTGGCGCAGATGTCGACGATCAGGTCGATCAGCTGGGGATTGGCCTCGAACAGCGAAAACAGCTGCACCCCCGCAGGCAGCCCCGCCAGGAAACCGTCGAACTGGCGCAGCGCCTCTTCGGGGTTCGAGGCGCGCTGCATCCGGCGCAGGATCTCGGGCTCGACACGGCGGAAGATGCCCTGCGCGCGGGCCGATCGCAGCGCGGGATAGGCGCGCCAGCCGTCCACGATGGCGCGCGCGGCGGGCGACAGCACGGGGATATCGGCGACCTCGCCCGGGGCAAAGAAGGCGCCGGTCAGCGTCTCGACCCGTTCCAGCCGCGCGATCAGCGCGCCCGCCCAGGCACCGGTATCGCCTACCCCCATCATCCGCGCGATCCGGTCCAGCCCCTCGGGCGTGGCGGGCAGCAGATGGGTCTGGGCATCGTTCACCATCTGCACGCGATGTTCCACCTCGCGGTGAAAACGATAGTGACCGGCCAGTTCCGCCGCCTCCCCGGCCCCGACCCAGCCCTTGGCGGCCAGCGCCGCCAGCCCGCCCAGCGTGGTGCGGTCGCGCAAGGACGGGTCGCGCCCGCCGGCGATCAGCTGGCGGGTCTGGGTAAAGAACTCGATTTCCCGGATGCCGCCCACGCCCAGCTTCATGTTGTGACCGGGCAGCGTGATCGGCCCGTGCAGGCCCTTGTGATCGCGGATGCGCAGGCGCATGTCATGGGCATCCTGGATCGCGGCGAAATCCAGATGACGGCGCCAGACAAAAGGCGTCAGCGTCTGCAGGAACCGCTCGCCCGCCGCAATGTCGCCGGCGCAGGCGCGCGCCTTGATATAGGCGGCGCGTTCCCAGGTGCGGCCCTCGGCCTCATAATACAGTTCCGCCGCCCCCATCGAGATGCAGACCGGCGTGACACTGGCATCGGGCCGCAGCCGCAGATCGGTGCGAAAGACATAGCCCTCGGCGGTCAGATCCGACAGCATCGCCGCCATCTTGCGGGTCGCGCGGATAAAGGCGGCGCGGGCCTCCATCTGGTCGGCGGGGTCAAAGCGGGTTTCGTCGAACAGGCAGATCAGGTCGATGTCCGAGGAATAGTTCAGCTCGCCCGCGCCCATCTTGCCCATCGCCAGCGCGACCATCCCGCCCGCGCGGGCGGCATCCTCGGGGGTGGCACCCGGCAGCTTGCCACGGCGGATTTCCTCGCCCACCAACCGGCGCAACGCCAGGTCGACCGCGACATCGGCCAGCCGCGTCAGCGCGCCGGTCACCTGTTCCAGCGGCCAGACCCCGCCCAGATCGGCCAGCCCGGCCAAAAGCGCCACGCGCCGCTTGGCCACCCGCAACGCCGCCCCCAGCGCATCGGGCGCCACATCGGGCGCGCCCAGCGCGTCAAGCCCCGCAAAGGCCGCCGCCAGCGCCGCCTCGGGTGCGCCCGACAGGGCAGCCGTGATCCAGTCACGGTCGCGGCGCAACAGGCCCGCCAGATAGGGGCTGCAGCCCGCCGTCCCGGCCACCAGCGCGCGCAGTTCCGGCGCAAGATCGCCAAACAGCGCGGCACAATCGGCGCCGCGGTCAGGTTCATGGGGAATGGGGCAGCGGGTCAGGCGGGATGCAAAGCTCATGGCTGCACACTATCCCGCGCGGGCGCCGCGTCAACGGGCTTCGGGCGGGCTTCGGGCGGGCTTCGGGCAGGCTTCGGGCGGGCCTTGGGAACCCCGTCCGCCCCTTCGGCTTTGCCCAAATATCCCCGCCGGAGGCTTCCCCGCCTGCCACGGGCCGCGCGGTCGCGTGATCGCGCGAACGTGACCGCGCCGGACCTCGTCCCGCAAAGGGCCGCGCCCCACCTCAGGAAAGGCTTGGCGCAGGCACGACTTGTTGCTAGCCTCCGCCGGAACCCTGAACCCGATCCGACCAGATGCGCCATTCCCTTCCGCTTGCCCCGCAGTTCTATGTGACCGCGCCGCAGCCCTGTCCCTATCTGGACGGGCGGTCCGAACGCAAGCTGTTCACCGCGCTGCAGGGCGAGGGCGCGGACCGGCTGAACAATGCGCTGTCACGGCAGGGCTTCCGGCGGTCGCAGAACGTGCTCTACCGGCCATCCTGTGCGGATTGCACGGCCTGCCTGTCGGCGCGCATCCGGGTAGCGGATTTCACCCCCGGCCGCACGCAACGCCGGGTGCAAAGGCGCAATGACACCCTGCGCCGCACCGCCACCAGTCCCTGGGCCACCGAGGAACAGTTCGACCTGTTCCGCCGCTATCTTGACCATCGCCACGCCGATGGCGGCATGGCCGACATGGACATTTTTGAATTCGCCGCGATGATCGAGGAAACCCCGGTCAAGTCGCGCGTCATCGAATACCGCGACAGCGCGGGGCCGCGCGCCGAAGGCACCCGCGGGGCGCGGCCCCTGGTTGCGGTCTGCCTGACCGATGTGCTCGATGACGGGGTCAGCATGGTCTACAGCTTTTACGACCCCGCACGGGTCGAGGCCTCGCTGGGGATCTATCTGATCCTCGACCATGTGGACATCGCCCGCCGCGCGGGGCTGCCTTACGTCTATCTGGGCTACTGGGTGCCGGGCAGCCGCAAGATGGGCTACAAGGCGAATTTCGCGGCGCTGGAAATCTTCAAGGGCGGCGCATGGCAGCCGATCGGCGATCCTGCGGATCATTCGGGTGAAACCCATCCGCTGTCGGTCGATCCGATCGCCGAACAGGTCGCCCGCATCAGCCTGCCGGACATGCGCGACCGCTAGGCCCCGCCGCGCCTCGGCCAGGGCCGGGCGGCGATGCGGGATGAACATGCACCCTATCGAACTGAAAAGACAGGTCACACCGGCCCCAAAACAGGTTGACCTGCGGGGCAAGGCACGGGCATACAACCCTGCATCCGGCGATCTGACCAAGGCGCGTGGCCCGGCCCACACCGCACAGGGCCGCCCGGGATCACCGCAGGACAATATGAGGGGGGCCCATCATGGCTTTGCTTGGACTGCTGTTGCGGTTCATCAACGGTTTGAACGCAGTCGTCGGCAAGGTGTTTTCCTGGCTGGCGCTGGGGATCGTGGCGGTCTGTTTCTGGGTGGTGGTGGAACGCTATCTGTTCTCGACCACGCGGCTGTGGATGCAGGATCTGTATGTCTGGCTGAACGGGGCGATGTTCACCGCCGTCGCAGGCTTTGCGCTGCTGCGCGACGAGCATGTGCGCGTCGACATCTTCTACCGGCCCGCGCGGGTGCGCACCCGCGCGCTGGCCGATCTGATCGGCACGGTCTTCTTCCTGCTGCCTTTCATCTGGGTGGTGCTGGTCTATTCCCTGCCCTTCGTGCAGCGGTCGTGGCGGTTCATGGAAAATTCCGCCAATGTCGGCGGGATGCCGGGGCTTTACGTTCTGAAAACCTTCATCATCGCCTTCGCGGTCCTGGTCGGCCTTCAGGGCATCGCCATGCTGGCCCGGTCGATCCTGGTTCTGGCCGGGCGCGACGATCTGGTCCCCGCCACCTATCGCTATAGCGCAAAGGAGTGATCCCTTGGACCCCGTACTTCTGGGCGAGGTTCTCGCCGGGCTGATGTTCTTTGGCGTGATCGGCATGCTGATGCTGGGCTTTCCGGTGGCCTTCACGCTGGCGGGCACGTCGCTGATCTTTGCCACCCTGGGCTATGGGCTGGGGGTGTTCGACCTGTCGAATTTCGGCGCGCTGGCCAATCGCTACATCGGTTTCATGACCAATGAGGTGCTGGTGGCGGTGCCGCTGTTCATCTTCATGGGGGTGATGCTGGAACGATCGCGCATTGCCGAACAGCTGCTGCTGACGATGGGCAAGCTGTTCGGGCGGATGCGCGGCGGGCTTGGCATTTCGGTCATTCTGGTGGGGGCGCTGCTGGCGGCATCGACCGGGGTGGTGGGCGCGACCGTGGTGACGATGGGGCTGATTTCGCTGCCGGCGATGATGCGGGCGGGCTATGACCCCAGGCTGGCCTCGGGGGTGATCTGCGCCTCGGGGACGCTGGGGCAGATCATCCCGCCTTCGACCGTGCTGATCTTCATGGGCGACATGCTGGCGGGCATCAATGCGCAGGTGCAGATGGCCAAGGGCAATTTCGCCCCCTCGCCGGTGTCGGTGGGCGATCTGTTCGCGGGCGCCTTCCTGCCGGGGCTGATGCTGGTGGCTGTCTATATCGGCTTCGTGATCTTCAAGGCCGTGACGGACCCCGCCTCTTGCCCGGCGACGCCGGTTCCGGCCGGCGAACGGCGCGCCCTGGCGCGTGAGGTGGTGGTGGCACTGGCCCCGCCGCTGGCGCTGATCATCGCGGTGCTGGGCTCGATCCTGGGCGGCATCGCCACCCCGACCGAGGCCGCATCGGTGGGCGCGGTGGGCGCCACGCTGCTGGCGGCGCTGCGCTGGCGGCTGTCCTTCGGCGTGCTGCGCGAGGTGGTCACCGCCACCGCCACGATCACCTCGATGGTCTTTGTCATCCTGTTCGGCGCTTCGGTCTTTTCGATCGTGTTCCGCCAGATGGGCGGGGACAATCTGGTGCATGAATTCCTGTCCGATCTGCCCGGCGGCATGACCGGGGCGATGATCGTGGTGATGGCGATCATGTTCGTGCTGGGCTTTATCCTGGACACGTTCGAGATCATCTTCATCATCATTCCGATCACCGCGCCGATCCTGCTGGACATGGGGATGGACCCGATCTGGCTGGGCGTCATGGTGGGGATGAACCTGCAGACCTCATTCCTGACACCCCCCTTCGGATTCGCGCTGTTCTACCTGCGCGGCGTGGCGCCGGGCACGGTCAGCACGGGCCAGATCTATCGCGGGGCGGTGCCCTTCGTGGTCCTGCAGATCGCGGCGATGGCGGCGCTGTTCCTGTTCCCCGAGGTGGTGACCTGGCTGCCCGCGGCGCTGCGCTGACCCCCGCGGGAAATCGAAAACCCCATGAAAAAGGCCCGGCATCGCGCCGGGCCTTTGTCGTTTCGGGCCTTTGCCGTTTCGGGCGGATCGGCCCGGGCGTGCCCGGGCCGGCCGGCGATCAGCTCAGCTGGAAGTGCCTGGCGCGCGCTTCCAGGAAGGACATGTCGGTGCCCTCGGTGCGGGTGCGCATCGTGTTCAGCGCCGACAGGAAGCTTTCGAAGGTCTTCTTGGTCAGGTCATCGCCGCTTTCGCGCAGTTCGGTCAGCACCTCGACCGAGGCCTTGGCCGCTGCCTCAAGAATATCGGCGGGGAAGGCGGCATGGGTGATCACGCCGTGATCGTTGACCAGCGTGGCCAGCGCGCGCGGATCGTTGGCATACATGTCGGACGCAACCTGATCGTATTCCGCCTGGCAGACATCGCGCACGATCGCCTGCAGGTTGGCGGGCAGCGCCTGATACTTGGCCTTGTCCACAACCAGTTCGGTCGCCAGGCCCGGCTCGATGAAGGACGATGTGTAATAGTGCTTGCGCACCTGGTGGAAACCAAGTGCCAGGTCATTGTAGGGGCCGACGAATTCTGCGGCATCCAGCGTATTGTTCTGCAGCGCCTGGAAAATCTCGCCCGCGGCCATGTTGGTCACCGAGGCGCCGATCCTGCCCCAGACCTGCCCGCCCAGACCCGGCGTGCGGAAGCGCATGCCCTGAATGTCCTCAAGGCCCTTCAGTTCATTGGCGAACCAGCCGCCCGCCTGGGTGCCGGTATCGCCCGACAGGAAGCCCTGCAGGCCGAACTGGTCATAGATCTCATCCCAGATTTCCTGCCCGCCCATGTAGCGCACCCAGGACGTCAGCTCGCGCGAGGTCATGCCAAAGGGCACGCCGGTAAAGAACGACAGCGCGGTGGACTTGTTCTGCCAGTAATAGGCGGCGCCGTGGCTCATCTCGGCGGAACCGTCGATGACCGCATCCAGCGCCTGCAGCGGCGGCACCATTTCACCCGCGGCAAAGACCTGCACCGTCAGCTGCCCGTCGGATGCGGCGGTGATGCGGTCGCCCAGTCGCTGGGCGCCCACGCCAAGGCCCGGAAAGTTCTTCGGCCAGGTGGTGACCATGCGCCAGGTGATGCGGCCCTGCGCGATGGCGGGCGCTGCCAGGGCGGATGCGGCGGCAGCGGTTCCGCCAAGGGCGGATGCCCGCAGGAATGAGCGACGATCCATGATTTCCTCCAGATTTGTTCTTGTGCGGCCGTTCTGGCGCAAAGTGGCGCGAGTTAAGCACATCACCCGCCGGCTGCAAAGCCCGAAGAACTTGGAAACGCGTGGCTTTTTGGGAAACCCGGGGCAAGGCGCCGCACCGCCCGCCGGGGCAATCCGGGGGACATATCCGATTTTTGCGATTATTTCCCGGCCCGACACCCCGCCGCAACAAATGAAAAGAAAAATTCACTTCTGCGTCATTTTATTCGTGGTTTTGCCGTTGACGCCCCCTTCCTGGGCAAATAATGTCCGGCCAACGCAACGGAAAGGACAGTCGCAATGGATGCGATCCTTGTAGTCGGTGGGGCTTGGCGCATGGGCCGGTGACGGCAGACCATGATGGTTCCCATGCGCCCCCGCCCGAAACGGGGGCTTTTTATTGCGAAACGGGCTGATGGAGTATGATGATGTCACGGCAGATGACCGGCGCGAAAATGGTGGTGCAAGCCCTGAGAGATCAGGGCGTCGATACGATCTTCGGCTATCCCGGGGGCGCGGTGCTTCCGATCTATGACGAGATCTTTCAGCAAAACGAGATCCGCCACATTCTGGTACGCCACGAACAGGCCGCCGTGCACATGGCCGAAGGCTATGCCCGTTCCACCGGCAAGCCGGGCTGCGTTCTGGTGACATCGGGGCCGGGTGCGACCAATGCGGTGACGGGTCTGGTCGATGCGCTTATGGATTCGATCCCGCTGGTGGTGTTCTCGGGGCAGGTTCCGACCTTCATGATCGGCACCGATGGCTTCCAGGAGGCCGATACCGTCGGTATCACCCGCCCCTGCACGAAGCACAACTGGCTGGTGAAGGATACCAACAGGCTGGCGGAAACCATCCACCAGGCTTTCCATGTCGCCACCTCGGGGCGGCCCGGGCCGGTGCTGATCGACATCCCCAAAGATGTGCAATTCGCCACCGGCAGCTATACCGGGCCGAAACAGGCACGGGTCGATCACTATCAGCCCAGGAAGAAGGGCGACATCGAGGCGATCACCCGCCTGGTCGAGATGATCGAGACCGCCGAACGCCCGATCTTCTACACCGGCGGCGGCGTGATCAATTCCGGCCCCGCGGCCAGCCAGCTTCTGCGCGAACTGGTCGATGCGACGGGCTTTCCGATCACCTCGACGCTGATGGGCCTGGGCGCCTATCCGGCCAGCGGCAAATCCTGGCTGGGGATGCTGGGGATGCACGGCCTGTATGAGGCGAACCTGGCGATGCATGGCTGCGACCTGATGATCAACCTCGGCGCGCGGTTCGACGACCGCATCACCGGGCGGATCACCGATTTCAGCCCGAAATCGAAAAAGGTCCATGTCGATATCGACGTGTCCTCGATCAACAAGGTGATCCCGGTCGATCTGCCGATCCTGGGCGATGTGGGCCATGTGCTGGAAGACGTGCTGAAGGTCTGGAAGGCGCGCGGGCGCAAGGTCAACAAGGCCGGCCTGGAAAAATGGTGGAAGAAGATCGAGGAATGGAAGGCGAAGAAATGCCTGACCTACAAACCCTCGACCAGGACCATCAAGCCGCAATATGCGCTGGAACGCCTTGAGGCGCTGACCAGGGACCGCGATCGCTATGTCACCACCGAGGTCGGCCAGCATCAGATGTGGGCCGCGCAGTTCCTGGGCTTTGACGCCCCCAACCGCTGGATGACGTCGGGCGGGCTGGGCACGATGGGCTATGGCTTCCCGGCCTCGATCGGGGTGCAGATCGCGCATCCCGACGCGCTGGTCATCAACGTCGCGGGCGAGGCCAGCTGGCTGATGAACATGCAGGAAATGGGCACCGCGACCCAGTTCCGCGCCCCGGTCAAGCAGTTCATCCTGAACAACGAACGGCTGGGCATGGTGCGTCAGTGGCAACAACTGCTGCACGGTGAACGCTACAGCCATTCCTGGTCGGAAAGCCTGCCCGATTTCGTGAAACTGGCCGAAAGCTTTGGCTGGAAGGGCATCCGCTGTGACGATCCGGCGAAACTGGACGACGCGATCATCGAGATGCTGGAATATGACGGCCCGGTGCTGTTCGACTGTCTGGTGGAAAAGCACGAAAACTGCTTCCCGATGATCCCCTCGGGCAAGCCGCACAATGAAATGCTGCTGGGCGACGCCTCGACCGAGGGCGCGATCCAGGCGGGCGGCGCGGTGCTTGTGTGACAGGCGACCGGGGGCTGCGGTCCCCGGTCCCTCAATGACTTTTGCATAAGGAGAGAGGCGATGGCCGCTCTGAACATCAAGAAAGGCTCGACCAGCCATTCCGCCTATGACCTGCGCGACAGCCACAGCCAGGTTGAAACCAGCCACACGCTGGCGGTGATCGTCGACAATGAATCGGGCGTTCTGGCCCGCGTGATCGGCCTGTTTTCCGGTCGCGGCTACAACATCGACAGCCTGACCGTGGCCGAGGTCGACCACAAGGGCCACCGTTCGCGCATCACCATCGTCACGCGCGGCACGATGTCGGTGATCGACCAGATCAAGGCACAGCTGGGCCGGATCGTGCCCGTGCATGAAGTGCATGACCTGACGGTCGAGGGCCCCTCGGTCGAACGTGAACTGGGCCTGTTCAAGGTCGCGGGCACCGGTGAAAAGCGCGTCGAGGCGCTGCGCCTGGCCGATATCTTCCGCGCCAATGTGGTCGATTCGACGCTGGAAAGCTTTGTCTTCGAAATCACCGGCACGCCGGAAAAGATCGACGCCTTCGCCGATCTGATGCGCCCGCTGGGTCTGGTGGATGTGGCGCGCACCGGCGTTGCGGCGCTGGCGCGCGGGGTCTGACCGGGGGCGCGGCAGGCAAGCGGAACGGGCCGGGCCGGGGTGTCCCGGCCCTTTTGCCGTTCATTGTTCGCGGAAGGCCCGCTGCATCGAATCGGTGATGGGCTTGACCAGATATTGTGCAAAGCTGCGTTCGGCGGTCTGGATCATCACCTCGACCGGCATCCCCGGCAGCGGCGCAAAGCCCGGCACCCGGCGCAGTTCGGATGACGGCAGTTCGACCCGCGCCAGATAAACCTCGCGCTGGACGCCCTCGGTGCGGTCGGCGATCGCATCGGCCGAGACGTAAAATACCCGCCCCTGCAACACCGGCGTCGTGCGCTGGTTCAGCGCGATCAGCCGGACCGAGGCCACCTGCCCCACCTTCACGCTGTCGATGTCATTGCGCGCGATCACGGTTTCGATGATCAGCGGCGCCTCGGCGGGCAGGATTTCGGCGATGACCTTGCCCGCCTCGATCACGCCGCCCGCACCCGAATAGTTCAGCCGCACCACCGTGCCGGTGACCGGCGCCTCAATCACCACGCGCTTGAGCACCGAGCTTGCCTTGCGTTCCTGTTCGCGCACGGTGTCCAGTTCGGCCTGCACCTGCTGCAGTTCATCCAGCGCCGCCTGGCGATAGGTGGAAATCGCCTGATCCATCTGCGCGCGATAGCGGGCCTGCATCTCGGCGCTTTCGGTGACTTCGGCGCGCAGCCGACCGGCCTGGCCTTCGGTTTCGGCCAGCGCGCGGCGCAACGCATTCATCTCGGTGCGCCGGATCAGCCCCTGTTCCAGCAGCTGCGCCTTGCTGGCATGATCCTCACGCAGGATGTCCAGCTGCGCCTCGGTCGCGGTCAGCTGCGCGCCATAGCCCTGGGACCGGCTTTCCAGCGCGGAAATGTTGCGTGTCAGCAGCGCCAGTTCATTGGTCAGCCGGGTGCGCGCGATCTCGAACGACAGGCGCTGGCTGTCCAGCATGGCGGCGATCTCGGGGTCGGCGCGGGCCCGGGCCAGCCAGTCGGGAAAGACCAGCCGGTCGGCCTGGTCATACTCGGCCTGCAGCCGCGCCTCCATCGCGTCCAGACGCGCGCGGCGCAGGAACAGCGCGCGTTCATTGGCCAGCGCCGCGGTTTCATCCAGCCGCAAAAGGGCCGCGCCTTCGGTGACGAAATCGCCCTCGGACACCGTGATGTCCTTGATGATGCCGCCTTCCAGATGCTGCACCATCTTGTTGCGCCCCGTGGCCACGAAAGACCCCGGCGCCATGATCGCCGCCGCCAGCGGCGCGGTAAAGGCCCAGACGCCAAAGCCGCCGAAAGCCATGGCCAGGACCAGAAGCCCGAAGATCACCTGAGTGCGGATCGATCGGGGCACCTCATCATACCAGGGCGCGGCATGGGCATCGGCAGGGGATATGACGGGGAATGATGTGACGGGGGTGGGCGAATGCGCCTGGGTCATGCCGGGGTTCCCTTCATCGGGGCGTTGCCGTTCAGGGCGGGATTGGCCTGCGGGGGGGCCTGCGGGGGTGGGGCTTGCACGGGCGGGCGGGCGCGCTGGCGCTTTTCCAGTTCCTTCAGCACCTGATCGCGCCAGCCGAACAGCGCGATATTGCCGTCCGCCAGCAACATGATCTTGTCCACCGCGCTCAGGATGGACGGTTTTTGCGTGATCACCACCGTGGTGATGCCATGCGCGCGCGCATGCCCCAGCGCCCGCACCAGCGCCTGATCGCCCGCCGTATCCAGGTTGGAATTGGGTTCATCCAGCACCACGAACTTCGGATCGCCAAAGAAGGCACGCGCCAGACCGATGCGCTGTTTCTGGCCGCCCGACAGGGGCGATCCATCCGCCGAAACCACCGTTTCATAGCCATGCGGCAGCCCCGCGATCATGTCATGCACATCCGCCAGCATGGCCGCGCGGTGGATCGCCGCGTCGCTGGCATCCTCGCGCATCCGCGCGATATTGGCCTTGATCGTGCCGGGGAACAGCTGCACGTCCTGCGGCAGGTAGCCCACGATCTCGCCCAGCTGGCGCGGGTCCCAGTTGCGCAGATCCATCAGGTCCAGCCGTACCGCCCCCGAGGTGGGCAGGATCGAGCCCACCAGCATCTTGCCCAGCGTGGTCTTGCCCGCGCCCGAATTGCCGATGACGGCCAGCGCGTCCCCCGGCGCCAGCGAAAACGACAGCGCATTCAGCACCACCGTGCGCGTGCCCGCAGGCACATACAGCAGCCGTTCCACATCCAGCCGCCCCTCGGGGTGGGGCAGGCGCAGCTTGTCGAATTTCTGCGCGCTGGATTGCAGCAGCCCCGCCACCCGGTCATAGGCCGCGCGCGACAGCAGGAAACTGTTCCAGCCCTCGATCGATCCTTCGATCGGCGCAAGCGCCCGCCCCGCGATGATCGAGGCGGCAATCACCATCCCCCCGGTGATCTGCCCGTCCAGCGCCAGCCACGCCCCCCCAGCCCAGCATCGCCACCTGCGTCAGAAGCCGCACCATGCGCGAGGCCGAGGCGGTCAGGATGTTGCGGTCCTGCGCCTCGACCTGGGCCTTCAGCGAGGCCGCCGTATCGCGCCCCCAGATCGTCACCGCCTCGGGGATCATGGCCATGGCGTTGATGATCTGGCTGTTGCGCGCCATCGAGTCCAGATGCAGGTTCGCGCGACTTTGATGCGCCGTCGCGCGGCGGAACCCGTCCGAGGTCAGCCGCTGGTTGATATAGGCAAAGACCGCCAGCGCCGCCGCCGTGGTCACCACGATCATGCCCAGATGCGGATGGATCAGAAAGATCGCCAGAATGAACAGCGGCGCGAAGGGCACGTCCAGAAACGACAAAAGCGTGCCCGACACCAGAAACGACCGCAGCTGGTTCAGATCGCCCAGCGTCTGGTATTCGCGCCCGTTGGAATGCAGCGCGGCCTGCGCCGCCGCCGACAGGATCGGCGCGCCCAGCCGCGCGGCCACATCGGTCGCGGTGCGCATCAGCACGAAGCGGCGCACCGCATCCAGCACCGCCTGCACCACGATCGCCCCGGTGATCACCAGCGTCAGCATCACCAGCGTATCGGTCGACCGCGAGGTCAGCACCCGGTCCGAGATCTGGAACAGATAGATCGGGATCGACAGGATCAGGACGTTGGTGGCGCAGGTCATCAGCCCGACGAACAGCATGTTGGCCCGGATGCGCCGCCGCGTGTCGCCCAGGGTGCGGGTGTAATCGACCGGGCCAAGCCGGCGGTGGAAGCTGGCCTGCCCACTGCCGCCCCCGGCCCCGGCCCCGGCGCCCCCGGCCCCTGTGCCGCCGCCTGCCCCTGTGACGCCTGCTGCTCTGATGCCGCCTGCCTGCTGGCCCGTGGCGGGCTTGTCAGCGCCGTTGCCGCGCGCCCGCCCGGCCCCTGCCCCGGCGGCGTCGCCCGCGCCTGCCGCCGGGGCGGCGGGGGGATCGTCCGGGCGCGGGACGCGGGCTTCGGCGGGCAGGATCAGCGGGTCAGTCACGGGTTTTCTCCCGGTGCGGAACAAGGGCGGGGCGGTGTCGGTCGCGGCTTTGATGGCCTGCATCGCTGTCCTTTCCGTCATGTCAGTACGCTGTGCATCACGTCATGCCCCGGCCCGGCCGATCCCGGATCGGGCGCGATCGCCAGATCGGCCTCGGGCGGCAGGATCGGGTCGATCATCCCCTCGGCCAGAAAGGCCACCGCCTCGGTGGCCAGCGCGCCCAAGCCACCCTCCAGCGGCGTGGCATCGGTATCCAGCAAGCCCGCCTGCCAGATCACCGCATCCGAATAGACCCCGCCCCCGGCCATGACGGTGCTGTCCACCCCCGCCTGCGTCAGCGCGGCGGCGTTGATCAGCACATTGTCCCCCGCCGCAAGGTCCAGCGGCAGCAGCCCTTCACCGGCGTAGTGATCGGCCAGCACCGCGATCTGGTCGCTGTCGCCCAAGATGTTGACCTGGGTGATCGCATCCAGCCGGATCAGATCGCCCTCAATATAAAGAACGCGCAGCGCCTCGAAGCCCTGGAACAGCGGATCGCCGGCGATCGCGGACAGATCGTCCCCGCCGTCGGCCAGCGCCTGCAGCACGCGGGCAAAGCCTGCGTCCAGATCGGTGTGGTAATCGACCCCGATCCGGTTCAGCGCGGCCTCGTTCCACAGCGTGTTGCCATGGCTGGACACCCCGCCCGGCCCCTGCGGCCCCGCACCGCCCATCAGCAGCACATGGTCATTGTCCAGAAGCACATTGACCTGCTGGATCAGGGTCAGGTCGATCATCTGCCCGCCGATCATGATCAGGTCGTAATGCGCACCCAGCGCCAGCAGGCTGTCAAGATTCAGCAGGGTATTTTCGCCCATCCCCACCTGCAGCCCGTGATGCCCGGTCTCAAAGCGGGCGACGTCGTCATCGGACAACAGGTTGATCTTCAGCACCCAGTTCTCGATCAGCACATCGCCCTCGATCCGCGTCACGGCCCAATGCGCGGGCAGGACCGGATCGGCCGGGCCATCGCCGGCGGCATCGCGCGCGGCATCGGTGCGGGCATTGGCCAGGGCCTGGGCGGCGGCAAGCCGGGACTGGCTGGTCAGGCTGGCGATGTTGAACGCCGCCGAGGCCGCAGCGGCACCACCCGCACCGGCACCACCCGCAGCGGCCAGATCCACCGGGCCTTCAACCCGGTCGCGATCCGACAGAAGATTGACCTGCGCGATCACGGCAAGCGACGTCACGCTGCCCGCCACGGCGATCACCGGCGCGTCCAGCCAATCGTGGCCCAGCGCGGTTTCATTGATCAGCAGGTTGCCCCCGGTCGTGACCTGCTGGGCCAGCGGCGCGGGATCGGTCTGCAACGTCACCTCATCATTCGGGCCATCCTCGGGCGCGGGGGTGCGGGCGTCCAGCACCATCTGCAGATGGTCGGGCACGGCGCTGGCCTGCACGCCATTGACCACGATGCCCCCGGCGAAGGGCAGGGTCGCACCATCCTCATCGGGCAACGGATCGCCCCGGCGCAACAGGGTGATCTGCGCCACAGCCGGCGCCCACGCCGGATCGGTCGTGGCCAGATCGTCGCGCAGCTGCGCCATCGCCGCCGCGCCGGTCAGGCTTGCGCCCGGCGGGGCCACCGGCATCAGCTGGCCCGCCAGCGCCACCAGCGCCTCAAGATCGGCGGCCAGCGCGGCAAAGGGGATCGGCGCGCCCAACGGGCTTGCGGCGGTGGCAAAGATACCGTCCAGCCAGATGTCCTGATCCTGCGCAAGGTTATATTGCAGCGTGATGACCGCGACCTGATCGGCGGGGGGGATCGTCCAGGTGATCTGGCCCGATGCGGCGGGCAACGCCACCGCGGACAGTGCCGCGGGCGGGGCGGGCAAGCCGGGCTGGGCCGGAACCGGGCCCGCCGCCCCCGCAACCGGCGCGGCCCAGCCTGCGCCGGGCACCGTCGCCCCGGCAGGCAGACCCGCATCGGGCAGGCGGGGGGCCACAAAGGACAGATCGGCGGGGGCAAGCAGGCTTTCGACCTTGACCGTCACATGCGGCAATGGCGGCGGGTCGTCGATCTGCCTGGCCGCATGGACCAGGCGGTCATGCTCCAGCCGCAACATGGCCCGTTCGACAAGAAGCTGAAAATGACCGATGAAATGGGCAATCGCTTCGGACTGCAGATCAAACATGGTTCCCCTCCTTTCCTGGCGCATCGGCCCCGGGGGGCCGGTCCGCATCCGGTCCTGGCGGCCCTGCGGGATACAGGGCCAGAAGGTCTGAAACCCCGCGCCGTCTTGGGGGAAACGACGCGGGGTCTTCCGGCGGCGGCCGGTCCCGGATCAGCGGTCGTGGGGTCGACCGGCCAACCGGGGGCTACCCGCCGGCAGTGTCACATCACAGCTCGTCATCGCCCACATAGCTTGAGCTGAGCGAGCCGCCGACGACCGTGGTATCGACGGAATTGCCAAGCACGTTGGCACCCATCACGATCGACTGGTTGAAGGCCGTGGCACTAAGCTGGGCCGCGGCGCTGGCATAGGATTCGCCGGTGACGAAGCCGTCATCGCCATTGCCCGACCCCCAGGACCCAAGGCCGCCCGCGTTGCCACCGGCACCGCCATAGGCATAGCCGCCGTCACCGCCCAGGCCGCCCTGCGCCATGCCGCCGCCGGCCTCGCCATAGCCGCCGGTCGCGGACCCGGACCCGCCGGCCCAGGCCATCGCGCCGCCGCCGTCACCGCCCGCGGCCGAGCCAAGACCACCCAGCCCCCCCATTGACGAGCCAAGGCCACCCAAGCCTCCCTCGGACGAGCCAAGGCCACCCGTGCCGCCCGCAGCCGAGCCAAGCCCGCCGGTGCCGCCCGCGGCCGAGCCGCCACCGCTGCCGCTGCCGCCGCCGGTGCCGCCCGCCCAGGAGCCTGCGCCGCCCGCATCGCCGGCATCGCCGCCCGGGCCATTGCCCGCGCCGGCATCGCCGCCGATCCCGGCGCCACCATCGGCCAGACCCAGCCCCAGCAGACCAAGCCCAAGGCCGACCGCGCCGCCGCCCGAGCCGTCACCGCCCGTGGCATCGCCGCCATCGCCATCGCCGCCATCGGTCGTGCCACCCGTGGCATCACCCGACACGCCGATCCCGGCGCCCAGACCCAGGCCAAGCCCGACGCCCAGTCCAAGGCCGCCATCGCCACCATCGGCCCCCGCGCCACCACCGGCGCCGCCCGTGGCCCCGCTGGCCCCGCCGTTGCCACCATCGGCATCGCTTTCGCCGCCATCGCCGCCGTTCGCATCGCCGTCGCCGCCATCGCCGCCGTTCGCATCGGCCTCACCGCCATCGCCCGACCGCGCGCCGGTGCCGATCGCGATGCCACCGCCCGCGAATGCCGCGCCGCCGTCATCGCCCTCGGACCGGGCATCGCCGCCATGGCCGCCTTCGCCGCCCGTGGCATCGATGCCATCGGCCGCCTTGGCCTGCCCGCCCGCAGCGGTGCCGTTGAAGGTGAAGGGCCCGTTGTTGGCAACGCTGGCCCCGCTAAGGTCGTCATTGTCGGCCAGAACGTTGCCCTGGGCATTCACCAGCCCCACGTCATTGCCCGCGCCGGTCAGCGCGCCGTTCAGAATGTCGTTCAGCGCGACATCATGACCGTTCTCAAAGCTCATGCCGCCGTTTGACATGAAAATGTCGCCGGTGGACGAATGGCTCAGATCAAGATCGGCAAAGTCATCATCCGAAGGCATCATCCCGTCCAGACCCAGATCGATGTCCACATCGACATCCACATCGACATCCGTGTCCGAGGTGACGCCGACATCGGTCTGCGAGCTGTTGGCATTCTGGTTGGTGTTGCTGTTGGCATTGCCGTTCATGTTGCCATTGGCATTGGCATTGGTGTTGCCATTGGCATTGGTGTTGGCGTTGCCGTTCATGTTGCCGCTGGCATTGGCGTTGGCATTGCCGTTCATGTTGGCATTGCCATTCGCGTTGCCATTGCCATTCGCGTTGCCGTTTTCATTGCCATTGTCATTATCGTTGGCATTGTCGCTGACGCTGTACTGGCCCTGTATCTGACCCTGGCCCTGCATCGCGTGCTGGCCTTGATGCTGATCCTGGTCCTGATCCTGGTCCTGATCCTGGCTCTGGTGCTGATTGTCCCAGTCACCCCAGAAATAGTTGTTGCGTTTCATCGATCCTCACTCCTGTCGGGGGACCGCAGCGACCGCCATTCATCTGACAAACGGTATCGTGCCCGGTCCGGTTCGGCGCCGATGCGCCTGTTGGGCCGTCATGGGCGTGCAAAACCACTGGCCGGCGCCGGGGCGTCGGGGCATTGCCTGTCCATGTCGGGTTTCACATGCGGGCGGAACGTACCGCCAACGGATCCGATCTTTCGGCAGGCGGGGCTGCGAAACAATCACCTGTTCGGGCTAAACCCGGGGTCAGACGGCCAACTGTGCCACAAGGCAGGGTTTTCGGGGCCGGACCAGGAATTCCCGATCCGCCGGAGGGTCTAGCCTGATCGGCGGGGTCGTGCGGGCGGGTGGCCCGGGTCCGGCGTTTGGCGGGGCGTTTGGCGGGGCGTTTGCCACGCGGCACCACCGAATCGGCTATCCAGAAGCGGTCGCTATACACCCTGGGCGTGTATTTTTCGTTAATATCCGGCCAAGGGTCTGGAATTCCCTACCCCTGATAGACCCTTTGGGCGATGAAACTGTGGCAAAAATGTGTTACCGTCCGGCTTTGTCAAAGCTTACCCTGGGTAAAATTCCTTACGCCCCTTGACAGCGGAGTAACGATCTCATGAATGCCGCCGCTTTTACGGATGACTTTTCTTCCCCGCTTTCCGAAAACTGTACCGCCGAGGGCGCAACGCTGTGTTTCGTGGGTTCGGCCATCCAGTTTCCCGATGCCGTCCTGCGCACCGTGCAAAGCGAACTGCGCCCGGTGCAGCCGATCCGCGCGCCCAGCCTTGCCGCGCTGCTGGACAGCCCGTCGCAAAAGCCCTTCTGCGCCCTTGTCGTCGAGGAATCCCAGGCCGGACCGCTGATCACGGCACGCGCCGATCGCCATCCCGCGCTCAGCGATGCGGGCCTGATCATCGCCTATACCCACCGCGACGCCGCGCAGGGCCTGATCCGGTCGCAGGGTCAGGCGGTCTTTGATCTGGCGATCAGCCTGTTGCCGATGAACCTTAATCTGGAAACCTGGCTGGCGGTGCTGCGCATGGCGCTGTCGGGGGGACATTACATCCCGCCCGATCTGATGGGGCGCGCGGGCGCACAGGGCACCCCCGCCACCGCACCACCCGCGCCCGAAGACGACCCCTGCACCCGCTATGGCCTGACCCCGCGCGAAACCCAGGTGCTGCAGATGCTGTCGCTGGGGCAGGCAAACAAGGCGATCGCGCTGCAGATGAACCTGTCGGAACATACGGTCAAACTGCATATCCACCGGATCATCGCCAAACTGGGCGTCAACAACCGGACCGAGGCCGCGCTGGTCTTTCACCGGGCGCATCATGGCTGATCCGGCCCCGGGCCCCGCCCCGCCCCCGCCGGGGTTCGAGGCCTTCCTGCTGCGCATCGGCCAGCTGAACTATGCCTGGACCAATACCGAAAGTCTGCTGATCCATCTGATCGCGGGACTGGCGCGGACCGACAAGGACACCGCCGTCATCCTGTTCCTGACACTGAACACCACGCGCGCGCGGCTGGATCTGGTCGAACGCCTGGCCAAGCGCGCCCCCTGCCCGATCCCGCCCGCGGCGCAGGCGCGCATCCTGTCGGTCAGCGCCCGGATGAAATCGCTGTCGGCGCTGCGCAACCGCTTCAACCACTGCATCTATGCCTTCGATGCCGAAGGCGGCCCGCCGCGCGCCATATTGATGCGGATCGCCGACCGGCGCGAAAGCATCCGCATGGGCGCAGCCAGCACACTGGACCGCGCCACCCTGGCCGAGATCGACGCGGCCCTGACCGAATTGCAGCAGGTCAATGCGGAAATCTGGTCAATCGTGGGCGACTACGCTTTCCCGTTCTGAAATTCCGGCCATCTTGGCCCCGGCGTCCGCCAGCATCACCCCTTCGGCCAGACGCACGACCCGCACGACATGGCTGGCCTGCACCACCGCACGGGCAATCTGCAACTCGGCCCGCGCCAGGACCAATGGGCCCGGCAAGGCCCGCGCACGTCGTCCCCCGCACGTCTGGGCAAATATTCCAAGGGCGGAACTGCGGACCACCACCGCTTTACCCGGTCGATCACGCCAAACGAGAACACATTGCATTCTACCATTACCCCAGAACACGCCTTTTGGCGCGAAAAGCGACTTCCGCGACGCAAACATATGCCTTTAATAGGACGCTTGCGATGTTTTCGAAATGTCAAATTGATGTCAAAAGACTACGGATTTTGCACAAACGCCGGACAGAATGTCGCCAAACAGCGACAGATTTGACACAGTTCCAAAGCAAAACATTTTGATCAGAGGACGTATTCAACCGAGTTTTCAAACCCGAGGCGATGCAACCCCGATGATTTCCCCCAAAGCGCGTTCGCCACAGGACATCCGCGCCATCTTCGGGCGTAACCTGCAAAGTCTGATGGCCGGGGCGGGGTCGGTGGCGCAACTGTGCCGCGATCTTGGCATCAACCGCACCCAGTTCCTGCGCTATCTGAACGGCAGCGCCTTTCCCCGGCCTGATGTGCTGCAGCGGATCTGCACCCATTTCGGGGTCGATGCGCGTATCCTGCTGGACCCGATCGCCGATATCCCGCCGCCGTCGGATCATCAGCATCTGGCCGCCGCGATGGACCGCAGCCGCCCCGATGCGGCCGAACTGCGTGTCCCCGAGACGATGTTTCCCAGCGGGCTGTTCCGGATCTGGCGGCGGTCCTTTGCCCTGCCCGACCGGGCGGTGGTATCGCTGGCCCGGGTCTGGCGCGAAGGCCCGGTGACCCTGATCAAAAGCTATGAGCCGCAGCAGCTGACGCCCTATGCCTTTGACATGGCCCGACCGCCCGTGGTGCCGGTGCAGGGCTTTGTCATGCGCGCCGAAGATGGGGTGGCCACACTGACCATGCCGCGCGGACAGCGGCTGCACCGCTTCACCTATCTGCGCCAGGGCCATGCAGGCTTTGGCACGCTGCATGCGGGCTATGCCACGCTGGCGCGCGACAGGTCGGCGGGGCAGCTGCGCGCGGTGGGGGTACTGGCCGAACATCTGCCGGCCCCGCACCCGCCATTGCCGCAACTTGCGCGCGAGACCGGCTATCGCCCGATGGATCAGGTGCCCGCGCTGTTCGCCCGCCACCTGATGCAGGACCATCCGGTCTGACACCCCGCCCCATGAACAAGAAGGCGGGGCGCGCCCCAGGGCCGCCCCGCCAGTTTCGTCGATCAGGCTCGTTGGTTCACCGCCCGAGGTGTTATGGTTTCGCCTGGGCCTTCTCGACGTCTGGGGCGAGCGCACCCGCCCCGGATCTCAGTTCATCCGCGCGGGCCCGCCCGCGCCAAGCAGCGTGACGGTGGTGCGCGCGCCCTGCATGCGTATATCGGCCACGCGCATCGGGCGGGGGGCACTGCCCCGGTCCCACAGCTCGACCGAGGCGGGGCCGGCGAAGGTCGCATCCAGCAGCGACAGCAGGGCCGGCCCGCTCAGGTCCACCTCGACGCCCCCCGGGATGGCGCGCATCGCCCCCGGCACCACCCGCTTGTCGCCCACGATCAGATCCATCATCCGCCCTTTCAAGCCAGGGCCCCGGACATCACTGCCCGGGGCCCTTTCGGTCAGCTGCAGCCGCTGGTCGCGCCGCAGGTGTTGCACTTCATGCAGGTGCCGTTGCGCACCAGCGTATAGTTGCCGCATTCGCCGCAGGCCTCGCCCTCATAGCCCTGCATCCTGGCCTTGGTGCGCGCATCCATCGCCACCACCCCCGAGGCCAGCGCCGTTGTGGCCCCCGCCGCCGCCATGGCGGTTTCAGGCACCAGCGTTGCCAGCGCCACCGCCGGATCGGCCGCACCGGCCAGCGCGGTCGCCCCGACCCCACCCTGCAGCACCACCAGTTCCTGCGGCAGCCGCTTGCGCAGATAGCCGGTCGAGGAAATCTGGCGCAGCACTTCCAGCGACTTCGAGGCGGCGCTTTCGCTGACCGGCTCGATGTTGCGCTTGCCCTCATCCGCGCCACCGCCCAGATCGTCGAAGCTGGCGCCCTGCGGCTTCACATGGGCCAGATCGGTGCGGTCCAGATAGGACACGGCCAGTTCGCGGAACACATAGTCCAGGATCGAGGTCGCGTTCTTGATGCTGTCATTGCCCTGCACCATGCCCGCGGGTTCGAACTTGGTGAAGGTGAAGGCGTCGACGAATTCCTCCAGCGGCACGCCATATTGCAGGCCCACCGACACCGCGATGGCAAAGTTGTTCATCATCGCCCGGAAGCCCGCGCCTTCCTTGTGCATGTCGATGAAGATCTCGCCCAGGGTGCCGTCGCGGTATTCGCCGGTCCGCAGATAGACCTTGTGGCCGCCCACGACCGCCTTCTGGGTATAGCCCTTGCGGCGTTCCGGCAGCTTTTCGCGGTGGCTGCGGACGATTTCCTTGACCACGATCTTTTCGACGATCTTTTCGGCCAGGACGGCGGCCTTTTCCTGCTGGCTGCCGGTGGCAAGGATTTCCTCGGCCTCTTCGTCATCCTCGACCAGGGCCGATGCCAGCGGCTGGCTCAGCTTGGACCCGTCACGATACAGCGCGTTGGCCTTGATCCCCAGGCTCCAGGACAGCTCATAGGCCGCCAGGGTTTCCCCGATCGTGGCCGAATTGGGCATGTTGATCGTCTTGGAAATCGCCCCCGAGATAAAGCTTTGCGCCGCCGCCATCATGTGGATGTGGCTTTCCACCGACAGATAGCGTTTGCCCTTCTTGCCGCAGGCATTGGCACAATCGAACACATGGTAATGTTCGGGCTTCAGGAACGGCGCCCCTTCCAGCGTCATCGTGCCGCAGACGTGGTCGTTGGCGGCGTCGATCTGGGCCTTGGTGAAGCCCAGGTGGCGCAGCATGTCGAAGGTGGGATCGTTCAGCTTTTCGGCCGGGATGCCCAGCGACCGGGTGCAGAATTCCTCGCCCAGCGTCCACTGGTTGAAGACAAAGCGGATATCGAAGGCCGAGGGCAGCGCGGCTTCGATCTTTTCCAGCTCGCGCGGGCCAAAGCCGTGGCCGATCAGCGCGGTGTGGTTGATGCCGGGGCAGTTGCCCAAGGACGCATGACCCACCGCATGGGCGATGATCTCCTCGATCTGCGCCGAGCCATAGCCCAGCGCCTCAAGCGCGGCGGGAACCGAACGGTTGATGATCTTGAAATAGCCCCCGCCCGCCAGCTTCTTGAACTTGACCAGCGCGAAATCGGGTTCGATCCCGGTGGTGTCGCAATCCATCACCAGACCGATCGTGCCCGTGGGCGCGATCACCGACACCTGCGCGTTGCGGTAGCCGTGCTTTTCGCCCAGCACCAGCGCCTCATCCCAGGCGGATTTGGCCAGCGCGACCAGGGTGGGATCGGGGCAGTTGACCTGATCCAGCGGCACCGGCAGCACCGAAAGCCCCTCATAGCCATCGGCGCGGCCACAGGCGGCGTTGCGGTGATTGCGGATCACCCGCAGCATATGGGCCGAATTGCGCCCATAGCCCGGGAATGCGCCCAGTTCGGCGGCCATTTCCGCCGAGGTGGCATAGCTGATCCCGGTCATCACCGCGGTCAGCGCGCCGCACAGCGCCCGGCCCTCATCGCTGTCATAGCCAAGGCCCATGGTCATCAACAGCCCGCCGATATTGGCGTAGCCAAGGCCCAGCGTGCGGAAGTCATAGGACCGCTGCGCGATTTCGGGGCTGGGGAACTGCGCCATCGTGACCGAGATTTCCAGCGTCACGGTCCACAACCGGGTGGCGTGGACATAGCCTTCCGCGTCGAACTTGCCGTTCTTGTAGAAGGTCAGCAGGTTCATCGAGGCCAGGTTGCAGGCCGTATCATCCAGGAACATGTATTCCGAGCACGGGTTCGAACCGCGGATCTGCCCGTCCTCGGGGCAGGTGTGCCATTCGTTCACCGTGTCGTGGAACTGGATGCCCGGGTCGGCGCAGGCCCAGGCGGCATGGCCGACCTGATCCCACAGATCGCGCGCCTTCACGGTCTTGGCGACCTTGCCATCGGTGCGCCGGATCAGCGCCCAGTCGGCATCGTCCTTGACCGCCTGCAGGAAGGCATTGGTGACGCGCACCGAATTGTTCGAATTCTGCCCCGAAACCGAGACATAGGCTTCGCTGTCCCAATCGGTGTCATAGGTCGGGAATTCGATGCTGGAATAACCCTGGCGGGCGTATTGCAGCACGCGGTTGACATAGGTTTCCGGGATCATCACGCGCTTGGCCGACCTGATCGCGGCTTTCAGCGCCTCATTCTTCGCCGGATCGGCGGCATCGGCCATGGTGCCGTCCCAGGCCCGGATCGCGTCGAAGATCTTGTTCAGCTCACGCTCATGCATCTTGGACCCGGCCACCAGGCTGGCGACCTTCTGTTCCTCGATGACCTTCCAGTTGATGAAGGATTCGACATCGGGGTGATCCATGTCACAGATCACCATCTTGGCCGCGCGGCGCGTGGTGCCGCCCGACTTGATCGCGCCCGCCGCGCGGTCACCGATCTTCAGGAACCCCATCAGCCCGCTGGACTTGCCACCGCCCGACAGCTTTTCCCCTTCCCCGCGCAGGCTTGAAAAGTTGGTGCCCGTGCCGGACCCGTATTTGAACAGGCGCGCTTCACGGACCCACAGGTCCATGATGCCGCCATCGCCGACCAGATCGTCCTTGACCGACTGGATGAAGCAGGCATGCGGCTGGGGGTGTTCATAGGCGCTGGCCGATTTGGTCAGCTTGCCGGTCTGGAAATCGACGTAATAATGGCCCTGGCTGGGGCCGTCGATGCCATAGGCCCAGTGCAGCCCGGTGTTGAACCACTGCGGCGAATTCGGCGCGGCCATCTGTTCGGCCAGCATGAAGCGCATTTCGTCGTAATAGGCGCGGGCATCGGCCTCGGTGGTGAAATAGCCGCCCTTCCAGCCCCAATAGGCCCAGGCGCCGGCCAGACGGTCAAAGACCTGCCTGGCCGAGGTTTCGCCCACGAAGCGTTCTTCCTCGGGCAGCGTGGCAAGCGCGGCCTCATCGGGGACCGACCGCCACAGGAATTCGGGGACACCCTTTTCCTTGACGCGCTTCAGCGCCGCCGGAACCCCCGCCTTGCGGAAATATTTCTGCGCCAGCACGTCCGAGGCGACCTGGCTCCAGCCTTCGGGCACTTCGACGTTCTCGTTGCGGAACACGATCTTGCCGTCGGGATTGCGGATCTCGGAGGCGGTGGTGGTAAAGGCCATCTCGCCGTAGGCGCCGGATGCGGCCTTGGTGAACTTGCGTTCGATCTTCATGTGCCCTGTCCCTTACGGTTCTGTTCCATACGCCGCGGTGACGGTGCCAAGACAGATCCGGCCCCGCGGAAAACCGCGAAGGAAGGCCACCGTTACAGCGGTGCGGCCATCAGGGGTGATCGGTCTTGTCCCGCCTGCTACCACTAAATCTGGTGGCGCCGCAGCTGACGGACACAAAGTGGCGTAGGACGTGCCGTCGGTCAACAAAGTTTTCACCTTTTCGAGGGCGATTTTTCTGTTGACGCGGGGCGGGCTGCGGGGGGTCGCGTTAACCTTTTGATTCATCCACAGAAGGGCACCGCACCGCCCCCCGCCCCGGCGGGGGCTTTTGCCTTGTCTGCTTGGGCCTTGCGACGCGAAGATGACAATCTGCATGAATTTCATCCACAACACACAATATCTTGTGGATATCCGGCAGCCGCAGGCGCCAACCCCGGCGCAAACGCGCGCGGGCATCCGAATTTCAGGGAAAAGGAAGGATTGGTCGGGGCGAGAAGATTCGAACTTCCGACCTACGGTACCCAAAACC